>NZ_JBEOXU010000275.1:0-3970 GCF_040296725.1 Streptomyces sp. NPDC002044 | reverse complement strand
CGCCGCCGGCGAGCGCCGGCCCGCGCCGCACTGGCCGCGGCGGCCGAGGTGTTCGACCTCGCGGGGGCCGTTCCCTGGGCGGAGCTGGCCCGTGAGCCGGCCGCCTGTGAAGGGGGTCCCGCACACCCGGCGGCGGCCCTGACGGAGGGCGAGGCCCGGCTGGCCCTGCTGGTCAGCCAGGGGGCGAGCAACCAGGAGGCCGCGGCGAAGCTCTTCCTCAGCGTGAAGACGGTGGAGGCGAGGCTGACCCGCATCTACCAGAAGCTGGATGTCCGCTCGCGGGCCCAGCTGGCGGCCGCGCTGGCCGGCGGAACCCAGCCGCAGTAGCCGCCGCGGCCGAGACGGCCGCGGCGCGCGCCTCCTCCCGGACCGGGCCGGGCAGGCCGGGCCCGGTCCGGGAGGAGTGAGATCAGCAGCCGAGGTTGTTGCCGGGGGTCACGCCCAGCAGCTGCGTGAAGCCCTGGTACTTCGAGACGCGGCTCTGGACCTGGGCGGGGTTCCCGCCGTTGCACTCCAGGGCGCCGTTGATCGACCGGATCGTCTCGCCGAATCCCGCGCCGTTGACGATGGCCGCGTGGGCGGTCATCGTGCCCGGGCCGTTCTGCGTGTTCCAGTACCAGAGCGCCGTCTTCATGGCGACCGCCGGGTCCTGCTCGACGAGGTACGGGTTGGCGAGCAGGTTGATGCCGAGGGCGTCACCGGCGGCCTTGTAGTTGAAGTTCCACGACAGCTGGATGGGGCCGCGGCCGTAGTAGGCGGCCTGGCCGGCCGGGCAGCCGTACGGCTGGGTCGCGTCGCAGTAGTGGGGGTAGTTCGCGGTGTTCTGCTCGACGATGTGGACCAGGCCCCCCGTCTCGTGGGAGACGTTCGCGAGGAAGGCGGCGGCCTCCCGGCGCTTCACCGTGTCGTCGCCGGTCTTGGCGAAGCCGGGGTACGCGGACAGCGCCGCGACCAGGCCGTCGTAGGTGTAGAAGGGGTTCCGGTTCGGGAACATCTGGTCGAACTGGGCGCGGGACACCACGAATCCGGAGGGGTCGGGGTCGGGGTCCTGGCCTCCACCGCCACCACAGGCGCCCTGGTCGGACCACACGCCCCACTGGCCGGTGGTGCCGGGCGTCTCGCCCTGGGTCCACCACTTCGCCTTCCAGTTGCGTCCCGCGTGCGAGGCGCTCACGCCGTTCGTGTAGACGGCGGAGGAGGCCCAGGCACCCGCGCAGGCGGGGGCCGCGGCGGCGGCGGGGGAGGACGGGAGGGCGATGGCGAGGCCCAGGGTGACGGCTGCGGCGGCGGCCAGGGAGAGGGCGCGGCGGCGTAGCGCACGTATCACGTAACTGCTCCTTCGGTGGGGGGAGTTGCCGTGGGGGCGACAGCTACAGCCACTGAAGCGAAAATGGTCTGGACCTGTCAAGGTCTAGACCAAGGAGATTGTGTGGGGATGACATGCCTCCGCGCCGACGGATGGGGACACGTCGGCGCGGAGGCGGGGGTGGGCTGCCGGTGTCAGCTGCCGGCGGAGGCGTTGCCCGAGAGGACCGGGATGTTGCTGAGGATGTGCGACGCGGACTCGTCACCCTTCGCCTGCGTCGAGTTCTCGGCGCACTGCTGGTTCTGCGGGTTGGCCAGCACGTTGACGTCCTGGACGCCGACGTTGGCGATGATCGCCACCAGGGACTGGGCGTTGACCTTGGCCGGGAGGCCGACGCAGAGCTTGTTCAGGGAGCCCTGGATCGCGCCGAGCTGCGGGCTCTGCGCGCCCGCGGTCTCCTGGTTGCCGTAGATCTGCGCGGCGCCGTTGCCGTTGACGGTGTTGACGCCGTTGTCGTTGCCGATCGCCATCGCCGGGGAGGCAACTGCGGCGCCCGCGCCCAGCACGGAGGCGGTGACCGCGGCGGTGGCCATGAACTTCTTGAACATGTGGGGGATTCCTTCTGTCGCACTGTCGCGTGATAGCTGCCCTCGGCGGGACGCGCTGATCAACTGCTTTCAGTGCCCGGGGTTATCCCCACTCACCCGTGTGGCCCAACGGCCGACCGGGGTGGAGTGGCCCGGTCCCGCCGCCGCGACGGCGAGACTGAGCTCCTCGGGTCCGAGGGTCAGCCGGTCTTGCGGCGGACCTTCTTGTTCTTGCCGCCGGGGCCGCTGCTGGAACCCTGGACCTTCGCCCGGCTCTGGTGCGACTCCTGGGACTGGGCGTTCGCCGCGTTGCGCTCCAGTGCCTCCCGGAACTTGCGCTTGGCCTCGTCGGCCGGAGTCTCGTCCTGCGGAGTGTCTGTTTCGTCTGCCATGTGTCCTCCTGGGGGTGATCAAGCGGTCTCATTCTGTCAGGTGGCGTGCGCGCTGACCAGCGAGTTCGGCGCGAGCGGCGCCTCGCGCCCGGGCCAAGGCCGGCCGGGCCCGCGAGGACGGGAAAGACCCAAGGGGGCCTTGGGAGAGTCATAAGCTTTGGTTATGGGGCTATAAAGTGACACCGGGTGCCGGGTTAGGATTGCCTTAGTTTAGGGTTCCCCTTGATTGACCTTGCCGTCGCTCGAAGGGAACCCTTGCCATGCCTCGCCCTCTGCGGGTAGCCATCGTCGGAGCCGGCCCCGCCGGAATCTATGCCGCCGACGCGCTGCTGAAGTCCGAGGCCGCCGTCGAGCCCGGTGTGTCCATCGACATCTTCGAGCGGATGCCCGCTCCCTTCGGTCTGATCCGGTACGGCGTCGCCCCCGACCACCCGCGGATCAAGGGCATCATCACCGCCCTGCACCAGGTCCTCGACAAGCCGCAGGTCCGTCTCTTCGGCAACGTCGACTATCCGAACGACATCAGCCTCGACGAGCTGCACTCGTTCTACGACGCGGTGGTCTTCTCCACCGGCGCCACCGCCGACCGGGTGCTGACCATCCCCGGTGTGGACCTGGACGGCTCCTACGGCGCCGCCGACTTCGTCTCCTGGTACGACGGGCACCCCGACGTACCGCGCACCTGGCCGCTGGAAGCGGAGAAGGTCGCGGTGCTCGGCGTCGGCAACGTCGCCCTCGACGTCGCGCGCATCCTCGCCAAGACCGCGGACGAGCTGCTGCCCACCGAGATCCCGGCGAACGTCTACGAGGGCCTCCAGGCCAACAAGGCGCTCGAGGTGCACGTCTTCGGCCGCCGCGGCCCGGCCCAGGCCAAGTTCAGCCCGATGGAGCTGCGCGAGCTGGACCACTCGCCGAACATCGAGGTCATCGTCAACCCCGAGGACATCGACTACGACGACGGCTCCATCGCCACGCGCCGCGCCAACAAGCAGGCCGACATGGTCGCCAAGACCCTGGAGAACTGGGCGATCCGCGACATCGGCGACCGGCAGCACAAGCTCTTCCTGCACTTCTTCGAGTCGCCCACCGAGGTGCTCGGCGAAGACGGCAAGGTCGTCGGACTGCGCACCGAACGCACCGAGCTGGACGGCACCGGCAACGTCAAGGGCACCGGCACCTTCACCGACTGGGACGTCCAGTCCGTGTACCGCGCGGTCGGCTACCTCTCCGACGAGCTGCCCAAGCTCCCCTGGGACGTCGAGTCCGGCACCGTCCCCGACGAGGGCGGCCGCGTGATCGAAGCGGGCTCCCACCTGCGGTCCACGTACGTCACCGGCTGGATCCGGCGCGGCCCCATCGGCCTCATCGGTCACACCAAGGGCGATGCGAACGAGACCGTCGCGAACCTGCTCGCCGACCACGCGCAGGGCCGCCTGCTCACGCCGGCGACCCCCGAGCCCGAGGCCGTCGAGTCCTTCCTCGCCGAGCGGAGCGTCCGCTACACGACGTGGGAGGGCTGGTACCGGCTGGACGCCGCCGAGAAGGCGCTCGGCGAGCCCCAGGGGCGCGCGCGCGTGAAGATCGTCGACCGCGAGGGCATGCTCGAAGCCAGCGCGAACTCGTGGCCGAGGACGAGCGGCGTCTTGACGGCGCCCTGCGCCCAGCCGTCCCAGGCGCCGCCGCCC
>NZ_JBEOXU010000274.1:0-3974 GCF_040296725.1 Streptomyces sp. NPDC002044 | reverse complement strand
CGGCGGCCCCGCCGCCCCGCCCCTCCCCCCCCGCCCCCCCCCGCCCCGGCGCCCCGCCCGCCCGCCCGCGCGGGGGGCGCCCCCCGGCGGGGGCGCCCCCCCTCTCGCGTTGCGCGCCGGGTCAGACCTTGACGCGGGAGGTGTTGTAGAGCTTCGCGGTGAGTTCCGCGGTCTGCTCCAGCGTGTAGCCCGCCTTGCCGGCGAGCACGGAGGCCGCGTCGGTGGCGGTGACCACGCTCAGGGTGCTGAAGTCACCCCAGATGCAGATGGGGAGGGTGGCTTCCTGGGGGCCCTTGGTGGTGGCCTTCTTCGCCTTGAACTTGAAGTTCTGGCACTTCATCACGGCGCCCTTGAAGCCGGCCGGGGTCATCGCCTGGGGACTGCCGATGAGTTCGATCTCGGTGTCCTTGTCCTCCTTGGCGATGTTGAGCTTGGCCATGGCGAAGTAGCCGTCGACGCTCTTCTCCGGGTCGGCGAGCTCGCCGTAGATGCCCTGGAAGTTGAGGATCTTGGCCGACAGCGGGTTCTTCGGGTCGCCGGCCTGGTAGTTCATGCCCACCTGGACGGGGTTCTTGATGCCCGCCGCCTCGGCTTCCTTCTTCTCCGTCTCGGTGAACTCGTTCTTGCTCTTCCCGTAGTTCGGGTCCTGCTTGAAGTCGTCGACCGCGGCCGGGGCGACCAGCTTGTAGCCCTTGGTGTCGGCCGCGACGGCACCGTCCGAGCCGCCGCCCGCCAGGAAGTACCAGCCGCCGCCCGCGATCACCGCGACCGCGACGACCGCGGCGACGATCACCAGGGGGGCCTTGGACTTCTTCGGCTGCTGCTGCGGGGGCATCGCGCCGTACGGGGCCTGCGGCGGTACGCCCGGCTGCTGCGGGTAGCCGTACCCCGGCTGCGGGGGCTGCTGCGGGTACCCGGGCTGCTGGGGGTAGCCCTGCGGGGGGACGCCCGGCTGCTGCGGGTAGCCGTATCCGGGCTGGGGCGCGCCCTGGCCGTAGGGGCCCGGGGCCGGGGGCTGCTGCCCGTACGGGCCGGGCTGCTGCGGCTGCTGCGGCTGTTGTCCGTACGGCCCTGGCTGGTTGTAGCTCATCCCGCGTCCCCCAATGAGGTTGCTTATGCGTCCCTCACATCCTGACGGAAGCCGGGGGCGGGCAGGGCGGCGGGCCCCTGGATTACCGGTTTCATGACTGGACTGTTACCGCTCTAAACTGTGCCCCGTGACCGAGAACACGCAGACACCCAGCGCCCCCGACTCCGAACTGCCGACCCAGTACGCGCCGGCCGAGGTAGAGGGGAAGCTCTACGAGCGCTGGGTGGAGCGTGGGTACTTCACGGCCGACCCCGCGAGCGAGAAGCCCCCGTACACGATCGTCATCCCGCCCCCGAACGTCACCGGCTCCCTGCACCTGGGGCACGCCTTCCAGCACACGCTCATGGACGCCCTGACCCGCCGCAAGCGGATGCAGGGGTACGAGGCGCTGTGGCTGCCGGGCATGGACCACGCCGGCATCGCCACCCAGAACAAGGTCGAGCAGCAGCTCGCCGAGGAGGGCAAGTCCCGCCACGACCTGGGCCGCGAGGAGTTCGTCGACCGGGTCTGGCAGTGGAAGGAAGAGTACGGCGGCAAGATCCTCGGCCAGATGCGGCGCCTCGGCGACGGCGTGGACTGGTCGCGCGAGCGCTTCACCATGGACGAGGGGCTGTCCAAGGCCGTCCAGACGATCTTCAAGAAGCTCTACGACGACGGCCTGATCTACCGGGCCGAGCGCATCATCAACTGGTGTCCCCGCTGTCTGACCGCCATCTCCGACATCGAGGTGGAGTACCAGGACGACGCGGGCGAGCTCGTCTCGATCCGCTACGGCGAGGGCGACGAGACCCTGGTCGTCGCCACGACCCGCGCCGAGACGATGCTCGGTGACACCGCCGTCGCCGTCCACCCGGACGACGAGCGCTACGCGCACCTGGTCGGCAAGCAGATCAAGCTGCCGCTGACCGACCGGACCATCCCGGTCGTCGCCGACACGCACGTCGACCCGGAGTTCGGCACCGGCGCGGTCAAGGTGACCCCGGCGCACGACCCGAACGACTTCGCGATCGGGCAGCGGCACGGCCTGGCCAACATGACGGTCATGGACGAGCACGGCGTGATCACCGTCCACGGCCCCTTCCTCGGCCTGGACCGCTTCGAGGCGCGGTCCGCGATCGTCGGCGCCCTGCGCGAGCAGGGCCGCATCGTCGCGGAGAAGCGCCCGTACCAGCACTCCGTCGGGCACTGCTCGCGCTGCCGCACCACGGTCGAGCCGCGGCTGTCCCTCCAGTGGTGGGTCGGCGTCAAGCCGCTCGCGAAGGCCGCGGGCGACGCGGTCCGCGACGGCCGCGTCACGATCCACCCGCAGGAGATGGAGAAGCGGTACTTCGACTGGGTCGACAACCTCAACGACTGGTGCATCTCGCGCCAGCTGTGGTGGGGCCACCGGATCCCGATCTGGTACGGCCCGGAGGGTCAGATCGTCTGCGTCGGACCGGACGACGAGATCCCGGACGGTGAGGGCTGGACGCAGGACACCGACGTCCTCGACACCTGGTTCTCCTCCGGCCTGTGGCCGTTCTCCACGCTGGGCTGGCCGGAGAAGACCCCGGACCTGGAGAAGTTCTACTCCACCGACGTCCTGGTCACCGGCCACGACATCATCTTCTTCTGGGTCGCCCGGATGATGATGTTCGGCCTGTACGCCATGGACGGCGAGGTCCCCTTCAAGACGATCGCGCTGACCGGCCTGGTCCGCGACGAGCGCGGCAAGAAGATGTCGAAGTCCTTCGGCAACGTCGTCGACCCGCTGGACTGGATGGACAAGTACGGCTCCGACGCCGTCCGCTTCACCCTGGCCAAGGGCGCCAACCCCGGCACCGACGTCCCGATCGGCGAGGACTGGGTCCAGGCCTCCCGCAACTTCGCCAACAAGATCTGGAACGCCACGCGCTTCGCGCTGATGAACGGCGCGACGATCGAGGGCGAGCTGCCGCCGGTCGAGAAGATGTCGGCGACCGACCGCTGGATCCTGTCCCGGCTGAACAAGACCGTCGCGCAGGTGGACGCGTACTACGACGACTACCAGTTCTCCAAGCTCAGCGAGGCCCTCTACCACTTCGCGTGGGACGAGGTCTTCGACTGGTACGTCGAGCTGTCGAAGACGACCTTCTTCGCGGGCGGCGAGGGCGCCGAGGTCTCCGGCCGCGTCCTCGGCGAGGTCCTGGACACCACCCTGCGCCTGCTGCACCCGGTGGTCCCGTTCGTCACCGAGACGCTGTGGACCACCCTGACCGGCGGCGAGTCCCTCGTCATCGCGGACTGGCCCAAGGCTGTATCCGTTCCCGGGACCGACGGTCCGGGCGGCTTCCGCGACGAGGCCGCCGAGGCCGAGATCGAGAACCTCCAGGCCGTCGTCACCGAGGTCCGCCGCTTCCGCGCCGACCAGGGCCTCCAGCCGGGCCAGAAGGTCCCGGCCCGCCTGGACCTGGCCGGTACGGCGCTGGCCGCGCACGAGCCGGCGATCCGCCAGCTGCTGCGCCTGCAGCCGGAGGGCGAGGAGTTCAGCGCCACCGCGACGCTCCCGGTCGGCGGCGCCACCGTCGCGCTCGACCTGTCCGGCACCATCGACGTCGCGGCCGAGCGCAAGCGGCTCTCCAAGGACCTCGGCGCCGCCGAGAAGGAGAAGCAGCAGGCCGAGGCGAAGCTCGGGAACGAAGCCTTCCTGGCCAAGGCCCCCGACAACGTCGTGGACAAGATCAAGGGCCGGCTGGCCAAGGCCGGGGCGGACATCGTCCGGATCCAGGCCCAGCTGGACGCGCTGCCGCCGGCCTAGGAGCCGGTGGTCCGCGGAAGGCCCCCGCACCGGACGACGGTGCGGGGGCCTTCCGCGCGTTCCGCCCCGGCGGGGGGGCCCCCGGGGGGGGCGCCCCCCCCCCCCCCC
>NZ_JBEOXU010000273.1:0-3978 GCF_040296725.1 Streptomyces sp. NPDC002044 | reverse complement strand
GGCGTCCGGCACGGTAGAGGGCCACCATGATCTGTGAGTGCAGGCCCTCGTGCTGGGGGTGGCGGGCCGTCAGGTCGGCGAGTTCGGCCAGGAGTCCACTGTGCCGGCCCAGCCGCAGATCGGCGTCGATGCGCCGCTCCACCGTCACCAGGCGGCTCTCCCGCAGCCGCATCACCTCGATCTCCAGGACCGGACCCAGGCGCACGTCCACCAGCGCCGGCCCCTGCCACAGCGCGAGCGCCCCGCGCAGCGCCGCCGCCGCGCCCTCGTCGTCACCCCGCTCCACCAGGTCGTGGCCCCGCACGACCAGACGCTCGTACTCGTACACGTCCACCGACTCCGGCGGGATCTGCAGCAGATAGCCGCCGTGCCGGGTCGCCAGGACCTCCTTCACGCCGCCGGGCCCGCCCGGGCCCATCGCGGTGCCCAGACGCCGGCGGAGCTGGAGGATGTACGTCTGCAGGGTCGTCAGCGCGCTCTGCGGCAGGCCGGTGCCCCAGATCTCCTCCATCAGGGTGGGCACCGGCACCACCCGCCCCGGGTACAGCGCGAGGAGGGTGAGGATCTGCCGCGGCTTACGGGCACTCGGAACGATCGAACCCCCGTTGACCTCGGCACTCAACGGACCCAGCACCTGTATCTTCACGGTCTCCTCCGCAAGTCGTCGCGTTCCCCTCGTCGCCGGGCACCCGGCACCCGCGCCCGCTGCCCGCGCCCGCTGCCCGCGTTCGCTGTCCGCGTTCGCTGTCCGCGTTCGCTGTCCGCGTTCGGTGTGTGCGTTCGGTCCGGGCACGGTAGCGAGCCCCGGCCGGTGTCACCGGATCCTCGAGCCCCCTTCGAGCCCGCCTCCACGGCCCGGCCCCCGGTACGGTCCCGCCGGCCGCGGTACCCCGGCCCCGCACCGTACCGCCGTGGCCCCGCCCCCGCGGGCCCGCACCGGCACGGACGGACAAGCCGCGGGAGCCACCGCGGTACCGCGGTACGGGGCCACGGCGGTACGGGCGGGCACGGCCGGCGCGAAGGCGGGGCGCGGCGGGTGTGCGGTGGGGCGGGTGTGCGGGGACGTGCTGGTGTCCCGGTCCGGGCCGCGAGGAGGGGGAACGTTTCTCGGGGGGGTGGGGTGGGGTGGTGCCGGGAGGCTACCGGGGTGTGGCCGGGGCGGCGGCGGGTGCGGGTGTGGGTGCGGGAGCGGCCGTCGCGGTGTCCTGGGGCGGTGTGTTCCCGGGGGCCGGGGCGCCGGGCGGGGGCGCGGCGTTCGCGCCGGCCGCCGGGGTGCCGGTGACAGGGCGCGGGCGGGCGCCCGGGCCGGCGCTGCCCAGGGGTGCCGCCCACAGCGGCACCACGGCCTTACCGCTCACGGTCACCGCTCACCGCTCACCGGCTGCTCCGCACGGTCTCCGCGTCCCGTGCACCGTCGCGGCCCGCGTCCCCGGTACCGTCCCGGACGGCACTGCCGCCACCGTCGCTGTCGCTGTCGCTGTTGCTGCTGCCGGGGGGCCGGGCGGGTTCACGGGACGGGGGCGGGGCGGTCCGGCCGGCGGGGCCGGGGTCCGCGGGGTGCCCTGTGCCCGCGGTCCGTTCCGGGCCGGTGGTGTGCCGGGTACCCGTGAGGTGTTCCGGGCCGGTGGTGTGTTCGCTTCCCATGACGGCCGCGGCCTGTGTCCGGTACTCCCGTGCCCTGTCCTCGGCCACGAGGGCGGGCAGCAGCAGGGCCCACAGGGCCGTCACCTTCCGCTGGAGTTCCCCGTAGGGCATTCCGGTGCCGGACATGACCTCGATCCCGCACGCGGCGGCGACCACCAGTGCCTGCGCGCTGTCCCAGGCGCGGCCCTGGGCGCGGAGCTCGCCCGCGTCGCGTGCCAGACGCAGCAGGGTGGAGACGGCGGAGATCCACGCGGCGTGGAAGTCGACCACGGCGGGCCGGGTGCCGGCCGGTCCCCGGGTCGGCGGGCCGCATTCCTTGGTGATCCGGAAGCTCGCCGCGACGGCCGGGTCCGCGTGGAGCGTCCACGCCAGCCAGTGCGTGGTGTCGATCAGTGCCTGCAGCGGCGGCGTCCCGGCCTCGCGCAGGGCCCGTACGGAGTCGTGCAGCAGCGCACACCCGCGCTGCTGCACGGCTTCGGCGAGTTCGTCCTTGGAGGCGAAGTGGAAGTACAGCGCCCCTTTCGTCACCCCGGCCGCGCTCGCGATCTCTCCCAGCGTCGCGTTGGCGTAGCCGTTGCGGTGGAACATCTCGGCCCCGGCGTAGACCAGCCGCCTACGGGTCCGCTCCGACCTTTCCTGCACCGAGCCGTCTCCTCTCACCACCGACAGCGCCCCGGGACCCCGCGGGCCCCGCGGCCTCCAGGGCCCCTGACACCGGACCCCGCCCCTGACCCCGCCCCTGGCCGTGGGCCGACCTGACCCCGCCCCCGGCCGTGGGCCGACCTGACCCCGCCCCTGACCCTGACCCTGACCGTGGGCCGCCCTGCCCCTGACCCTGACCGTGGCCCCCGGCCCCGGCCCTGGCCGTGGGCCGTGGGCCGTGGGCCGTGGCCGTGGGTTCTGGGCGTAGGTTCTGGGCGTGGGTTCTGGGCCGTGGGGCTTCAGACCCGTACGAGCCGCTCGCCCCCGGAATCCGCCACGGACCCGGACCCGGTCTCGGTGAGGCTTTCGGGGCCCGCCATCAGGATGGAGCGCTGCAGGCGGCGCAGTGCCACCGACGGCTCCAGACCCAGTTCCCGCACGAGCGTGCCGCGCAGCCGCTGGTACACGTCCAGGGCCTCGCCGCGGCGGCCCGAGCGGTGCAGGGCGAGCATGAACTGCCCGTGCAGGTTCTCGTGGGTGCGGTAGCGGCTGGCCAGGACCGTCAGTTCGGCCAGGAGCTCGCGGTGCCGGCCCAGCCGCAGGTCGGCCTCGATGCGCTGGTCCAGGGCGCACAGGCGCGTCTCCTCCAGCCGCCGGGTCTCCATGTCGAGCTGGACCCCGCCGGTGACGTCGGCGAAGGCGGGCCCGGACCACAGGGCCAGCGCCTCTCGCAGCAGCCGGGCCGCGCCGGCGAAGTCCCCGGCGTCCATGGCCCGGTAGCCGGTACCGGCGAGCCGGTCGAACTCCCGCACGTCCAGGGTCCCGCCGCCGCTGCTGAGGAGGTAGCCGCCCGGGAGGGTGACCAGGACGTCCTTCGCGGTCCGCGCCGGAGCGTCGGGTCCGGCGCCGGCCGGGCCGTGTTCTAGGGCGGTCGCGATGAGGGCACGTAACTGAAGGACGTACGTCTGGAGCGTCGTACGGGCACTGCGCGGCGGTTCCCCCGCCCACAGCTCCTCTATCAGGGCCGACACGGGTACCACCTGATCGGCATGGAGGGCCAGGAGGGCCAGGACCTGCCGGGGCTTGGGGGCGGTCGGCGTGATGGAGAGTCCGTTCTCCCGCACAGCCAACGCGCCCAGTACATCGATGTCCACGCCGTACTCCCCTGTCCTTGGATGAGTCGCACCGCCAGTAGAAAACAGGACCGACGGTTTGTCAATATCAAACCGGTCGTGCTGTTTTGGAGACCAGCGGTACGCCACTGCCACTCAAGTACGCTCCCTGAGCTGCGAGTTCACCGCAGTCCGGCCGGCGGCCGGGCGGCCAGACCCCCTCGACGCCCCCTCAATGCGGACAGGGGAACCACCTCAACCCCCACCACAAAGAGACCACATGGTCTGTTCTCCGAGGTCGCGGCACCCACCTCCCGGCGGGACGAACGCCCGCACCCGGCGGGCGGGGCCGGGCCGGCCGCACGGGGCCACGGCGGAAGACCCACGCCAACAGCAGACCGGGCGCCGCGGGCCGCCCCCGAAGCCCCGGGACGCCGGCACGGCGGCGGCAGGAACCCGGACACCCCGGGACGCCGGCCCGGCAGCGGCGCAGACACGCGATCCGCGGCGTTGGCGGCAGTAGGGCAGGAACGGCACGAACGCATCCGGGCCCTCGCGCCGCTCGCCAGGGGTTCGCTCG
>NZ_JBEOXU010000272.1:0-4125 GCF_040296725.1 Streptomyces sp. NPDC002044 | reverse complement strand
CCGCGTCCGGGTGGGTGTCGAGGTAGGTGCGCAGGGCGCGGGCCTGGTCCTTCAGCGCGTCCTCGCTGTGGCCGGACAGCAGCCACGGAGCCGCGACGCCGCCAGGCTCCCCGACGGGCTCGGACTCGTACGGGGGTGCCTCCTCCAGCACCACGTGGGCGTTGGTCCCGCTCATGCCGAACCCGGACACACCCGCCCGCCGCGGCCGCCCGTTCGGCAGCCACTCCCGGGCCTCCGTGAGCAGTTCGACCGCGCCGGCCGACCAGTCGACGTGCGGGGACGGTTCGTCCACGTGCAGCGTGCGGGGCAGCACGCCGTGCCGCATCGCCTCGACCATCTTGATGATCCCGCCGACCCCGGCCGCCGCCTGGGTGTGCCCGATGTTCGACTTCAGCGACCCCAGCCACAACGGCCGCTCGTCCGGCCGGTCCTGCCCGTACGTCGCGACGATCGCCTGTGCCTCGATCGGGTCGCCCAGCGTCGTCCCCGTACCGTGCGCCTCCACCGCGTCCACGTCCGCCGCGTCCAGTCCGGCGTCGGCGAGGGCCTGGCGGATCACCCGCTGCTGCGAGGGACCGTTCGGCGCGGTGATGCCGTTGCTGGCACCGTCCTGATTGGTGGCGGTGCCCCGTACGACGGCCAGCACCTGGTGGCCGTTGCGCCGGGCATCCGACAGCCGCTCCACCAGGAGCAGACCGACGCCCTCGCCGAAGGCGGTGCCGTCGGCCGAGGCCGCGAACACCTTGCACCGCGCGTCCTGGGCCAGCCCGCGCTGCCGGCTGAACCCGATGAAGATGTCCGGGTTCGCCAGAACGGTCGCGCCGCCGGCCAGAGCCAGGTCGCATTCGCCGGTCCGCAGCGCCTGAACCGCGAGGTGCAGGGCCACCAGCGAGGACGAGCACGCCGTGTCCACGGTCACGGCCGGGCCCTCCAGGCCCAGCGTGTACGCGATGCGGCCGGAGGCGATCGACCCCGCGCTGCCGATCCCGAGGTAACCCTCCATGTCGGCGGGCAGCTTCACCCGCGAGCCGTAGTCGGTGTAGACGACCCCGGCGAACACCCCCGTCTTCGAACCGTGCAGCGAGGTCGGGTCGATGCCGGCCCGCTCGAACGCCTCCCACGCGGCCTCCAGCAGCAGCCGCTGCTGCGGGTCCATGCTCGTGGCCTCGCGGGGACTGATCCCGAAGAACCCGGGGTCGAACTGGTCGGCGTCGTGCAGGAAGCCGCCCTCCCGGGCGTACGAAGTGCCCGGGTGAGCGGGGTCCGGGTCGAACAGCCGGTCCAGGTCCCAGCCGCGGTTGACCGGGAACGGGGAGATGACGTCGCTCTCCGACGCGACCACCTGCCACAGGTCCTCCGGGGAACGGACACCCCCCGGATAGCGGCACGCCATCGCCACGATCGCGATCGGCTCCCCGTCGTAGGCGCCCGAGGCCGCGCCCCGCGCCGCCGCCCGGTTTGTTGCGCCGAACAGTTCGGTCCGCAGATGGGCGGCGAGCGCGCCGGGCGACGGATGGTCGAAGACGAGCGTGCTGGGCAGCCTGAGCCCGGTCGCCGTAGTGAGCCGGTTGCGCAGCTCCACGGCGGTGAGGGAGTCGAAGCCGAGGTCCTTGAAGGCGCGCGAGGCATCGACGGCGTCCCGGGCCGAGTGCCCCAGCACGCTCGCCACCTGCGCCTTCACCAGGTCCAGCAAGGTCCGTAGCTGTTCGGCCTCCGGCAGCCCGCCGAGGGAGGCCGCGAGGGATCCGGCCGCCGCGGCCGGCCCCGCCGACGCGCTGCGTACGACGCGGACCAGGGAACCCAGGACCGGTGGCAACAGCCCCGCACCGGCCCGTTCGACCAGCGCGGCCCGGCTCAACCGGGCCGCGACGAGCACACCGCGTCCCCCGGCCCGTGAGGCCAGCGCGAGCAGGTCGTCCACCTGACCGGCCCCGAACGGGACCAGACCGCGGGAGGCGGCGGGGTCGCCCGCGGACTCGCGGGGACCCCAGGCGAGCGACAGGCCCGGCAGCCCGAGCGTACGGCGGTGGTGCGCGAGCGCGTCGAGGTAGGAGCCCAGCGCCGCACCGGCGGCGCGCCCGGTCCCGCCGAGGACCGCGGACGGGTCCGGGGACAGCAGGGTGAAGGAGGCCGGCTCCGCACCCAGGGTCAGCTCGTGCAGGTTCCACGCCGCCGAGACTCCGTCCCGCAGCGCGGCGGCGAACGCGTCCGGGTCGATGGACAGCAGGACCGTTCCGGCCGCCGGCTCGGCGACGTGGACGACGGCGGTCGGCGCCTGGCCGGCCGGCAGCAGGGCCAGGGCCAAAGCGAGCGCGTCCCGGTCCGCCGCCGTGCCGTCCGCGACGCGCACGGTGATCCCCTGATCCGCGTACGGTGCGGCCCAGGACGGGTCCGCGCCGAGCAGCAGCAGGCTCCGGGCCCCGCGCACCCGCACGAAGTGGTGGGCCGCGGCCCGCGCGAGATCGCCGCTGCCGGAGATGACCACGGTGCCCGTGTCCGTGCGTAGGTCCGTGTCCGTGCCGTACGGCGCGGGTGCTTCGGCGAAGTCGGCGGGGGTGCTCCGGTCCAGCCGGGGCACGCTCACCACCCCTGCGCGCAGGGCGAGCTGGGGCTCCCCGGACGCGAGGGCCGCGGCCAGGGCGGTCAGCGAGGAGGTCTCGCCGTCGAGGTCGATCAGGGTGATCCGGTCGGGGTGCTCCGACTGCACCGCCCGTACCAGCCCCCACACGGAGGCCGGTGCCAGATCCTGTACGTCCTGCGGGTGGGTGGCCACCGCGTGCCGGGTCAGCACGACGAGCCGGCTCGCCGCCGCCGAGGGCGCGGCGAGGAGGCGTTGCAGGCGGGGGAGCAGCGAGTCCGCGTCGGGCGCCACGAGGAAGACGACGGCGGGGCCGTCGTGCGCACCCTGCGGGTCGTACGCGTCGACCGGCGCGGATCCGAGCGCCGCCTCCAGACCGGGCAGTCCCGTACCGGGCAGTCCCGTACCGGGCAGGTCCGTGGCGGGGAGGTCCCCACCGGGCAGGTCCGGATCGTCCAGGAACCACGTGGCGAAGGCGCCCTCCGGCTTCCGGGAGGGGGCGAGCGGAACCCAGTCGAGCCCCAGCAGCCAGTCGTGCCGGGCGTCGGCGGCCCGGGGCAGCGCGCGCAGCGCGACCGATCCGACGGTGGCGACGGGTGCCCCCGCGGCGTCGGTGACGCGCAGCGCGTAGCCGTCGCCCCGGGCGGTGAGGACCACCCGCAGCGTTCCGGCGCCGACGGCGTGCAGGGTGACGTCCTGCCAGTCGGCCGGCACCACGTCCTCGTCGAGCGCGGCGAGCGCGGCCTGAAGGGCCGTGTCGAGCAGCGCGGGGTGCAGACCGTAGCGGGCGGCCTCCCCCGCCGTGTCCTCGGGCAGTGAGACCTCGGCGTGGGCGGGGCGGCCGTCCGCGCCCCGTGCGGGAGGCCAGGCCGCCGGGCCGCCGGGGGCGGGCTCCTCGGCCGGGACCGCGACCGCGAGGCGACCTGAGGCCAGAGCGGTCCACGGCCGGTGCAGCGAGTCCTCGTCGGCGCCGTCCTCGTAGGGCTGGGCGTGCAGGGCGAACGCGCGGTCGCCGCCCTCGCCCGGAGCGGACACGGTGAGCTGTACGTCGACCCCGCCGGCCGCGGGCAACGGTACGGCGTCACCGAGCGAGAGGCGGGCCACGCCGAGCCCGCCGAGGACACGTCCCGCCTGGAGGGCGAGCTCGAACGGCACGGTGCCGTTGAGGGTCCGGCCGGTGAGCCACGGATGGGCGCGCGCGGAGATCCGCCCGGTGAGGAGGAGGGTGTCGCCGTCGGCGAGGGTGGTCGCCGCGGCCAGCAGGGGGTGCTGGGTGGTGTGCAGTCCGAGGCTCTCCGGGTCACCGCCCGTCGCCGCGTCCTCGAGCCAGTAGCGGTGGTGTTGGAAGGGGTAGGTGGGGAGGTTGGTGGGGGGTGTGGTGGGGGGTGTGGTGTGCCAGGTGGTGGGGGTGCCGTGGGTGTGGTGGTGGGCGAGGTGGGTGTGGAAGTGGGTGAGGGTGCCTTGGTTGCGGCGGAGGGTTCCGGTGGTGAGGGGTGTGGTGGGGAGGTTGGTGTGGGTTTCGAGGGTGTCTTGGATGGCGGTGGTGA
>NZ_JBEOXU010000271.1:0-4146 GCF_040296725.1 Streptomyces sp. NPDC002044 | reverse complement strand
GTGGCCCATGTGGGGTTGTTGGGTGCCTTGGCCGGAGAAGATCATGGCGATGCGTTGGTGTTCGGTGGCGCGGCCGGTGATGAGGTGGGGGGTGGTTTCTCCGTTGGCGAGTGCGGTGAGTCCGGTGGTGAGGGTGTGGAGGTTGTTGCCGAGGATGACGGCGCGGTGTTCGAAGGTGGTGCGGGTGGTGGCGAGTGAGTAGGCGATGTCGAGGGGGGAGGTGTTCTGGGGTAGTTCGGTGGTGAGGCGTTGGGCTTGTTCGGTGAGTGCTTGGGGTGTTTTGGCGGAGAGCAGCCAGGAGATGACCGGCGGGGTGGCGGCGGGTTCGGCGGGTTGGGGGGCCGGGTCTTCCGCTGGTGCTTGTTCGAGGATGATGTGGGCGTTGGTGCCGCTGACTCCGAAGGAGGAGATGCCGGCTCGGCGGGGGTGGTTGGTGTTGGGCCAGGGCTGGTTTTCGGTGAGGAGGGAGACGGCTCCGGTGGTCCAGTCGACGTGTGATGTCGGTTCGTCGATGTGGAGGGTGCGGGGGAGGAGGCCGTGGTGCATGGCCTGGATCATTTTGATGAGGCCGGCGGCGCCGGCTGCGGCTTGGGTGTGGCCGATGTTGGATTTGACGGATCCGAGCCAGAGGGGTGTGTCGCGGTTCTGGCCGTAGGTGGCGAGGAGGGCTTGGGCTTCGATGGGGTCGCCGAGCCGGGTGCCGGTTCCGTGTGCTTCGACGGCGTCGACCTCGCTGGGTGTGAGGCCGGCGTTCGCGAGGGCTTGTTGGATGACGCGCTGCTGGGACGGACCGTTGGGGGCGGTGAGTCCGTTGGAGGCGCCGTCCTGGTTGACGGCGGAGCCGCGGATGACGGCGAGGACGGGGTGCCCGTTGCGGCGGGCGTCGGAGAGGCGTTCGAGGAGGAGGAGGCCGACGCCTTCGCCCCACCCGGTGCCGTCCGCCGCATCCGCGAACGCCTTGCAGCGTCCGTCGGTGGAGAGTCCGCGTTGGCGGCTGAATTCGATGAAGGTGGTGGGGGTGGACATGACGGTGACGCCGCCGGCCAGAGCCATGGTGCATTCGTTGTTGCGGAGTGCCTGGGCTGCGAGGTGGAGCGCGACGAGGGAGGAGGAGCAGGCGGTGTCGATGCTGACGGCGGGGCCTTCGAGGCCGAAGGTGTAGGAGATGCGGCCGGATGCGACGCTGGCCGCGCTGCCGTTGCCGAGGTGTCCTGCTGCTTCTTCGGGGGCGTGGGTGAAGCGGGCGGCGTAGTCGTTGTACATGATTCCGGTGAACACGCCGGTTCGGCTGCCGCGGAGGGTGCGTGGGTTGATGCCGGCGCGTTCGAAGGTTTCCCAGGAGGTTTCCAGCAGGAGGCGTTGCTGGGGGTCCATGGCGAGGGCTTCGCGGGGGGAGATGCCGAAGAGGGTGGGGTCGAACTCCGCGGCGTCGTGGAGGAAACCACCCTCACGGCAATACGTGGTACCGGACGAGTCGATGTCAGGGTTGTAGATCGCTGCGGTGTCCCAGCCGCGGTCGACCGGGAAGGCCGAGATGGCGTCCTTGCCCGCGCTGACAAGCCCCCATAGTTCCTCCGGTGTCGTCACTCCGCCCGGGTATCGGCAGGCCGTGCCCACGATGACGATCGGGTCGTCCTCGGTGGCGCGGATGCTGACCGGCGCCAAGTCCTCGGCGTCGCTGCCGAGGAGGCCGACCCGCAGATGGGTGACGAGGGCGAGCGGTGTCGGGTGGTCGAACACGAGCGTCGCGGGGAGGACGAGACCGGTCTCGGCATTGATCCGGTTGCGGAACTCGACGGCTGTGAGCGAGTCGAAGCCGATGTCGCGGAAGGCCAAGTCCGCTTCGATCGTCTCCGGACTGTCGTGCCCGAGCACCGAAGCGGCCTGGCCGCGTACCAGCGTGAGCAGCCGCGTGTCCTGTTCTTCACGGGACAGCGGTCGCAGCCGGTCGGCGAGCTTCGCCTCGGTCTCCCCGCGCGCCGCACGGCGCAGGGGTACCGGAACGAGACTGTGCAGCAGTGCCGGAACGGTACCGCCGGAGCCGACGAAGGCACGAGCTTCGAGGTGCATGGGAACCAGGACACTGGCGTCCGACGCGACCGCGGCGTCGAACAGGCGGAGCCCCTCCTCCTCTCGCAGGGGCGGCATCCCCGTCCGCCGCACGTGTGATGCGGCCATACCGGTGTCCCACATCCCCCAGGCAAGGCTGACCGTGCGCTGTCCCTGGTGGGAGCGGTGCCGTGCCAATGCGTCGAGGCAGGCGTTGGCGGCGGCGTAGTTCGCCTGGCCCGGAGATCCGAGGGTGGCCGCCGCGGAGGAAAAGAGGATGAACGCCGAGAGGTCGAGGTGCTGGGTCAGAGCGCTCAGATGCTGGGCGGCCGTGGCCTTGGGTGCGAACACCTCGTGGATGTGCTGAGCGGTCTGGCTCGTGAGGACGGCATCGTGCAGGACGCCCGCGCAGTGCACGACGGCGTTGAGCGGCCGGCCTTCCAGAGCCAGGGCCAGCTGGTCGCGGTCACTCACGTCGCAGGAGATGTGAGTGACGTGGGCGCCCGCCCCGGTGAGTTCGGCGTGCAGTTCGGGGGAGACGGCACCGCGGCTCAGCAGGAGCAGATCGCGGGCGCCGTGGGTGTGTACGAGGTGCCGGGCGATGAGCGTGCCCAACGACCCGGTGGCTCCCGTGATCAAGACGGTGCCGTCGGTCCAGCTGGGGGCGGCGGCACCGTCGGAGGAGGCTCGTTGCAGGCGCGGTACGTAAGCCTGTCCGTTCCGCAGCGCGATCTCGGGTTCGTCTGCACGCCACGCGTCCACCAGCGCCGGGCCGGACACCTCCGCGTCGATGAGCGCGAATCGGTCCGGGTGCTCGGACCGCGCCGACCTGAGCAGACCCCATACGGCCGCGTTGGCGAGTGCCCGGTCCGAGTCGTCCGACGTGTCCGAGTCGAGCAGGAGGGATCCGCCGGTGACGAGGACCAGGCGTGTCGAGCCGAACCGCTCATCGCTCAGCCAGCGTTGGGTCAGGGCCAGCGCCTCGACCGCCGCGTCCTCGGGACACGACGAGCGGAACGGCAGCAGTACGGCATCCGGAGCGGACCCCTTCCAGCCGTCGAGCTCGTCCAGTGTGGAGACCAGCATGGACCGGCCGGCAGGACCGCGCCGAGACATCGGGATCCAGTGGGTACGGAAGAGCGACTCCTCGCGGAGCGGGATGTCGCCCTCCGCCGGCAGCGGACGCAGGAGCAGGCGATCGACGCTGAGAACGGGATGCCCGGCCGAGTCCGCGAGCAGGAGTGACACCGCATCGGTACCGGCGGGGGACAGACGGACCCGCACGTGCCGTGCACTGGACGCGTGGAGGGATACACCGGTCCATGTGAACGGCACGGAAGATCCCGGATCCTCCAGGAACGCTCCGAGCCCGATCGCGTGCAGCGCGGAGTCCAAGAGCGCGGGATGGACGCCGAACCGGTCGGCGTCGGCGTGCTGGCCGTCGTCGAGCGTGACCTCCGCGAACACCTCTCCGTTCCGTTCCCAGACCGAGCGGAGCCCTTGGAAGGCCGGCCCGTAGCGCACGGCGCCGAGCTGTGCGTAGAAGCCGTCGGCGTCCACCGGTACGGCGCCGGCCGGCGGCCAGACGTCGAGGGTGTCGGGCGGAGGGGTGACGGCGGATGTCAGCCATCCCTCGGCGTGCTTCGTCCACGCGTCGTCCGGCGACCTCTGGGAGTACACGGTCACCTGGCGCCCCTCGGCTGCGGGTTCGCCAAGCAGCAGCTGCAGGGACACGGTGCCGTCGGCGGGCAGGAGGAGCGGTGCGCTGAGCGTGAGTTCGGCGATGTGAGGGTGCCCGGTCTGCTGTCCGGCGTGCAGTGCGAGCTCGACGAAACCGGCGCCGGGGAACAGGACCGCGCCGTTCACGGAGTGGTCGGCGAGCCAGGGGTGTGACGCTACCGAGAGGGTGCCGGTCAGCACCATCCGGCCGTTGTCCGCGAGAACGATCGTCTCCGCGAACAGGGGATGGTCCGAGCCGGACGGACTGGAGGTCTCGGCGGATTCGAGCCAGTAGTGGTGGTGTTGGAAGGGGTAGGTGGGGAGGGGTGTGGTGTGGGGGTTGGTGTGTTGGTAGTAGGTGTTCCAGTTGGGGTTGGT
>NZ_JBEOXU010000270.1:0-4202 GCF_040296725.1 Streptomyces sp. NPDC002044 | reverse complement strand
AGGCACCAACCCCAACTGGAACACCTACTACCAACACACCAACCCCCACACCACACCCCTCCCCACCTACCCCTTCCAACACCACCACTACTGGCCCCGTGAGAGGGCGACACTGAGCCGCGGTGATTCCTCCAGGCACCCGCTGCTGACCTCCGTGGTGCGGCTGGCGGACAGTGACGCGGCCGTCCTCGAGGGCAAGCTGTCGCTGGTGTCTCAGCCCTGGCTCGCCGACCACGCGGTGATGGGCAAGGTCCTCTTCCCTGCCACAGGGTTCGTCGAACTGCTCCTGCACGCCGCTCAGCTCACCGGGCTGCAGTCCTTCGACGAACTCACGCTGGAGCGCCCGCTGGTGCTGCCGGAGACCGGTGCGGTCCGGATTCAGCTCGCCGTGGCGGCACCTGATGACACGGGCCGCCGGACGGTGGCCGTCCATTCGCAGCTCGACGGGGACGACTCCGAGTGGCATCGGAACGCGACGGCCACGCTCGGTACGGCCCATGCCACCGGCCGCCCCTTGAAGACCTGGCCGCCGACGGACTCCGTACCGGTCGCGTTGGACGCCATCTACGAGGAGTTCGCGGCGGCGGGGCTCGACTACGGTCCGTTCTTCCAAGGACTGCGGTCGGCGTGGAAGGCCGGCGAGGACGTCTTCGTAGAGGTCGGGCTGCCAGACGGTGCGGACGCCGATGGTTTCGGAATGCATCCCGGTCTCCTGGACTCCGTGCTCCACGGGGTCGGTGCGGGACGGCTTTGCGGCGAGGAGGGCCCGGCACGGCTCCCGTTCTCCTGGCACGGCGTCACCCTGCATGCGACCGGTTCCCCGGTGCTGCGCGCCCGGCTCTCACCCGCCGGTACGGATGCGATCAGCCTGCACGTCGCCGACGCGGCGGGAGATCCGGTCGCGACGGTCGAGCGCCTGGTGATGCGCGCGGTCTCGCGTGAGCAGATCGCCGGTGCTGCGCCGCGTTCGCTGTACGAGATGTCCTGGCTTCCTCTCCCGGCCTCCCGAAAGTCTGACGGCCTGATCCTGGCGATGCACGGTGCTTCCGATCAGGAAGGCGCCACGCACGTCATCCTCCGGGCCGACCACGGCCAGTCGCCGGACGCCGCTGCCGCGCTGGCCGCTTCCGCGGCGGTACTCGAACACGTACGGGCCTGGTCATCCGAACAGGTCCTGGTGGTCGTCACGACGAACGGTGTCGCGTGCGGCGACACGGTCCCCGCCCCGTCGGGTGCGGCGATCTGGGGGCTGGCCCGCGCGGCACAGGCCGAGCTTCCAGGACGGCTCGTGCTCGTGGACACCGACGATGACGAAGCGTCCTGGAACGCCTTGTCCGACGTACTGTCCACCGGTGAACCGCAGCTCGCGCTGCGCCGGGGGGACGCGCACGTCCCGCGTCTCGTGCCGGCGACCGGCAGCCATGAAGGTCCCGACTGGGCGGACGCGACGGTTCTCCTCACCGGAGCCTCGGGCGCGGTGGGAACGATCATCGCCCGCCATCTCGTGCATGAACACGGTGTCCGTGATCTGCGTCTGCTCAGCAGAAACGGCGACGCTGTGGATCCGACCGGCGCGGAAGGGATCGCCACCCAGGTAGCGTGCGATCTGACCGATCCTGAGCAGATCGCCCGGGCCGTCGCCCTGATTCCGACCGATGTTCCGCTCGTCATCGTCCACTGCGCGGGCGTGCTCGACGACGCGACCCTCAGTGGCCAGAGCCGTGAGCGGCTGGAGCGGACGTTCTCGCCCAAGGCCACCGCCGCTTGGCTCCTTCACTCCCTGACCGCACGCCACAACGTCACGGCGTTCGTCATGTTCTCCTCGGCCGCGGCGACCCTCGGATCTCCGGGCCAAGCCAACTATGCGGCCGCCAACGCGTATCTCGACGCCCTGGCGCACCACCGGACAGCCTCGGGCCTTCCCGGTATCAGTCTCGCGTGGGGCATGTGGAACACCGGCATGGCCGGCGCACGACGCGAGACGGACAGGGACAGACTGGCGGGTACTGGAATCGGGTTGATCAACCAGGACGACGGCACCGCGCTGTTCGACGCGGCACTGGCGGCGGGCGGCCCGTTCATCGCGCCCCTCCCGCTGAACAAGGCGGCCCTGCAACGCCGGGCGGCCGAGCAAACGCTCACGCCCGTCTTACGGAACCTGGTCCGTACACCGGCACGGGCGAGCGCCGCCGCCGCGAACGTGCCACTCGCCGAAGTGCTGCGGGGGCTGCCTGCGCACGAGCGGCGCGACCGGCTCACAGACGTCATCCGCAGCCGAATGGCGATGGTGATGGGTCACGGATCCCAGGAAGCGATCTCCATGGACAAGCCCTTCACCGATCTCGGCTTCGACTCGTTGATGGCCGTCGAGTTCCGGGGGGCCCTCGACAGCGCCACCGGGCTGCGGCTGCCCGCGACCCTGGTCTTCGACCACCCCACCCCCGCCGCCCTGTACGACCATTTGACCTCCCGCTTGCTGCCCGACGACGAGCCGGCCACTGCCGACGCCGTCTTCGCCGAGCTCGATCGACTGGAGTCCACGCTCGCGGACATGGGGCCGACGGACACCAACAGCGTTCAGATCAAGAACCGCCTACGCATGCTGCTCAGCCTGTGGGAGGACACCGGCACGAGCGAGAGCACCGGCGATGAACTCGCCGACGCGAATCTCGAGGACATGTTCGGAATCATCGACGAAGAGTTCGGCTTCTCGGACGGGGACGACGCACGGTGAACGACGAAAAGACGCTCCAGTATCTCAAGCGGTTGACCAACGAGCTGCGCGAGGCGCGGCACCAGCTGCGGTCCGTCGAGGAGCGGAACCATGAGCCGATCGCGGTCGTCGGCATGGCCTGCCGCTATCCCGGCGGCATCAGCAGCCCGGAGGAGCTGTGGCAGGTGGCCTCCGAGGGTGTGGACGCCATCGGCGGGTTCCCGCTCAACCGCGGCTGGGACCTGGACGCGCTGAGCACGGGCAAGGCCGGTAGCAGCGATACCCATCAGGGCGGCTTCCTGTACGAAGCGGCCGACTTCGATGCGGCCTTCTTCGGCATATCGCCGCGCGAGGCTCTGGCGATGGATCCTCAGCAGCGCCTGCTCCTGGAAACGGCTTGGGAGGCGGTGGAACGCTCGGGCATCCCCGCGGGCTCCCTCCAGGGGAGCCGAACCGGTGTGTTCGTCGGAGTGATGTACCACGACTACGTCTCCCGTCTGCCCAAGATCCCCGATGTCGTCGAGGGCTATCTCGGTACCGGCAACTCGGGCAGCATCGCGTCCGGCCGGCTCGCTTACACACTGGGGCTGGAAGGTCCGGCGGTCACCATCGACACCGCCTGCTCCTCCTCTCTCGTCGCCCTCCACCTCGCTGTACAGACGCTGCGCCGATCCGAATGTTCGCTGGCCCTGGTCGGCGGTGTGACCGTCATGGCGAGTCCTGCGCCGTTCATCGACTTCAGCCGGCAACAGGGACTGTCCTCCGACGGGCGGTGCAAGGCGTTCTCGGACTCCGCGGACGGCACCGGCTGGGCCGAGGGCGCCGGAATGCTTCTCGTCGAGCGGCTGTCCGACGCCCGCCGCAACGGGCACCCCGTCCTCGCGGTCATCCGGGGCTCCGCCGTCAATCAGGACGGCGCCTCCAACGGACTCACCGCGCCCAACGGTCCGTCACAGCAGCGCGTCATCCGTGACGCACTCATCGACTCCGGCCTTCGTTCCCACCAGGTCGACGCCGTCGAAGCGCACGGAACCGGCACCCGGCTCGGTGACCCCATCGAAGCCCAAGCTCTCCTCGCCACCTACGGCCAGAACCGCGACACACCCCTCTGGCTCGGATCCGTCAAATCCAACATCGGCCACACCCAAGCCGCAGCGGGTGTCGCCGGCATCATCAAAATGGTCCAGGCCATGCACCACGGCCTGCTCCCCCGCACCCTCCACATCGACGAGCCCACCACCGAAGTCGACTGGACGTCCGGAGCGGTCTCGCTGCTCACCGAAAACCAGTCCTGGCAGCCGCGAAATGAGCTGCGGCGTGCCGGTGTCTCGTCGTTCGGGTTCAGCGGCACGAACGCCCACGTCATCCTCGAAGAAGCACCAGCGGAAGACCCGGCCCCCCAACCCGCCGAACCCGCCGCCACCCCGCCGGTCATCTCCTGGCTGCTCTCCGCCAAAACACCCCAAGCACTCACCGAACAAGCCCAACG
>NZ_JBEOXU010000269.1:0-4212 GCF_040296725.1 Streptomyces sp. NPDC002044 | reverse complement strand
GGGTGCCGCGGGGGGGGGGGGGCGGGGCCCCCGCGGGGGGGGGGGGGGGGGTGGGGGGGGGGGGGGGGGGGGGGGGGGGGGCGGGGGGGGGGGGGGGGGGGGGGGGGGGGCGGCCCCCCCCCCCCCCACCACCCTGGAGCGAGCGGGCCGTACGGGTCAGGCGATGGAGAAGGTGACCACCGAGCGGTAGGTGTCGGCGAACATGAACGGCGGGAGCTGGATCATCCCCGCGCCGCCGACGGCGAACTCGCCACCGGTCAGCTCGTCCCCGCCGGCCGCCTGGGAGGCGATCTTCATCGGGGTGTCGGAGATGGCGCCCGGCGTACCGGCCGAGCAGGTGCTCGGGCTGTCCGCGTTGGTCACGGTGCAGGACGGCTGGATGCCGAGCTGCGCCTTGGTCATCGAGTGGCCCGTGGTCTCGTTCAGGAACGGGGTACGGGTCGCCGTGACGTCCCAGCCGAGGGAGCCGCCGCGGAAGTCCTGGACGGACATCGCGGTGAACTGGCCCACGACCGACTGCGACGTGCCGTTGATCGTCACCTTGCCGAAGTCGACGGCCGGGTTGCCGCCCTGCGGACCGATGGCCAGCGGACCGGGCAGGACCTCGACGTCGACCGGGTTCTTCACGCCGGGCTGGTCCTCGACGAAGACGAAGTCCTTGTACGGCTTGATCGCGCCGTCGATGCGGATCTGGTCGGCCTTCTTGGTGACGGTGACGCCGCAGTCGGCGACGCCGTTCGCCGCGGCCGTGCCGGTGCCGGTGTCACCGGTGGGGACGTCGTTCAGGAGGGCGGAACAGGTGACCGCCCCGGGGGCGAAGTTGGCGCCGGTGACGGCGACCGCGGTGCCGGCCTTGCCGCTGTTGGGCGTCAGCCTGGTGGTGATCGGGTCCTTGGGCAGGGCCTCCACGGCGACCGAGCCGAGGGAGGCGCTGGGGCGCGGGGCCGGGGTGCACGTCGTGGTGAAGACGGAACCGGAGAGGTCCGCGTCGGTCACCGCGAGGTCGAGGGTCACGTTGACGGTGGTGCCCTCGGTGCCGTCCGGGATCTTGATGGTGCCGGAGAACGCCTTCGGGTCGAGCGGCTGGCCGGCCACGACACTGACGGTCTCGGGCGGACTGGTGACCACCTGGGTGGTCGCCCCGACCTTGAGGGTGATCTTGGAGGTGTTCACCGTGGTGACGGAGAAGCCGGGGATCAGCGGGCTCGCGCCCGGATCGATGGTGATCGGGACGACGTCACCGGCCTTGGCGCCGTCGGGCAGGGTCACCGTGAAGTTCTGGTTGCCGGAGCCGTCCGGCTGCGGCGCCGGGGCGTCGCAGTTCTCGAAGACGGCGGTGGTCTTGGTCGCGGCCTGCGCCGAGCCCGCGAGGCCCACCGCCCCACCCGTCAGGGCCAGGGATAGGGCTCCCGCCCCGGCCAGCACTCTTCGTCTGAGCATTCTCGTACTCACTGGGTCGCGACTCCTTCGTCATGACGAACCCCTCCCCCCACCCGCTGTGTGGGGGAGGCCGAGCCGGTGCGGTGGCCGACAAGGTCGCGTCGCCGTGATGAGAAGTCAATGGCTTGCTTTCGCCCGAAGGACACACACATTGATGTCCCATCAGGTCGGGTCCGGCGGAGGAGTTCCCGCGGGAGGGCACGGAGGCAGCGGTTCCGGCCGGTGGGGCGATCCGGAACCGCTGGAAACGGCCAGGTGCGCGGGCGGGGTGAGCGGGCGGGGTCAGCGGGCGGTCGGCGCGTGCAGCAGCAGGTTCGGCGTGCCGGCCGGCAGGCCGGTGATCCGGTCGGCCGCGGCGCCCCCCACGAGGGCCCGGGACACCTCCGCCGGGGTGCGCGCCGTCCCGCCCGCCAGGACCAGCGCCGCGACGCCCGCCACGTGCGGGGCGGCCATGGACGTGCCCGAGGCGCGGGCCGTGGCGGTGGTGGACCCCTTCCAGGCCGACACCACGCCCACCCCCGGCGCCGAGAGGTCCACGCAGGGGCCGTGGTTGGAGAACCCCGCGCGCCGGTCCGCGGCGTCGGTCGCGCCGACGGTGAGGGCCTGCGGGACCCGGGCCGGGGAGCCGGCGCAGGCGTCCTCGCCCGCGTTCCCGGCGGCCGCCGTGAAGGTGATCCCTGAGGCGATGGCCCGCGTCACCGCCGCGTCGAGGGCGTAACTGGGGGTGCCGCCCATGCTCATGTTCGCCACCGCCGGGGTGGCGGGCGCGGCCACGGCGTCCTTCACCAGCCACTCCAGACCGCGCAGGATGCCCGACAGCCGCCCGGATCCCCGGCAGTTCGCCACCTTCACCCCGACCAGTGAGACGCCCTTGGCGACCCCGTACGTCGCCCCGCCCACGGTCGCCGCGACGTGCGTGCCGTGGCCGTTGCAGTCGCCGGAAGTCTCCAGCCACAGGGCGTTGTAACCGGCCCGGGCCCGGCCGCCGAACTCCTGGTGGCGGACGTTGATCCCGGTGTCCACGACGTAGACGGTGACGCCCCCGGCCTTGGAGGCGTACGTGTACGAACCGTCGAGCGGCAGCTCGCGCTGGTCGATCCGGTCCAGCGGCCAGGGGGCCAGCGGCTGGGTGTCGGCGGTGCGGTACACCGCGTCCGGCTCCACGGAGGCCACCCGCGGATCGGCGGCGAGGGCCGCGGCCCGGGCGGCGGTGGTGCGGACGGCGAAGCCGTTCAGGGCGGTGCCGTAGACGGACCCGACCACGTCACCGGACTCGGCCGCCTCGGCCGCCAGGGCACGGGTCGGCGCGCGGGGGGTGGTGTCCTTGAGGACGACGACGTAGGGGGCGGTGGGAGCGCCGCCGGAGGCGGCCGCGGCGGCCTGCGGGGGCGCGGCTCCCGTGGTGAGCGCGGCGAGGAGGGCGGCGGCGGCCGGAAGCAGCACGGTCGGTGACGTCAGTGCGGTCATGCGGCCGATGCTCGGCGCACGGGGGAGCGGGCGCGCGGAGGGTGCGCCGAGTGGGCGCACGACACGCCGCCGGGAGGGCTACCGCCGGGGGTCCGGGGGCGGTGACGGGGCCAGCGGCCAGCCGCGCATCGTGAAGACGCCCTCGTCGACCGCGCCGGCGGAGCCGTAGGTGGCGAGGGCGGCCTCGTTGTCGGTGTCCACGCCCACCCACATGCCGTAACAGCCGCGGCCCCGGGCCTCCTCGGCCAGGGCCAGGGTCAGGGCGCGCCCGATCCCGCGCCGCCGGTGGCCCTCGTCCACGGAGAGTTCGTACAGGCACATCTCGGTGCCCTTGTCGGGGTGGCTCATCTCGACGCCGGAGACCATGCCCGCGGGCACGCCGTCGACGTAGGCGATCAGCATCAGGTGGCCCGGGGCGGCGAGGAAGCGCTCGGACCAGTCCGTGCGGGCAGGGCCGTCGAAGAGGCCCTCGGCGGCGGCGAGCTCGGCAGCCGTGCGGGCCGGGCGGATGTCCATGGGGTGACGATAATGGCCCGATGGCACCAGGGCAGTTGGATTTCGGCACGGCGTGGCGGACGGCCCCGGTGGGGGTGCGGAGATCACTCGCGCTCGCCTACGAGGCGCTGGCGGCGGGCGGCCTCGCGGTGGGGGCGGCGCTGACGGACGCGGCGGGGGCGGTGATGTGCGAGGGGCGGAACGAGGCGTACGGGGAGGGCCCCGGGACCGGCCCCCTGCGCGGTACGCCGCTGGCCCACGCCGAGATGAACGCGCTCGGCGCCGCCCGGACCGGATGGGACCTCGGCGCGGCGGTGCTGTGGAGCACGCAGCACCCGTGCGGGATGTGCGCGGCCGCGGCGGAGTTCACGGGGGTCGGCGCGGTGCGGTACCTGGCCCCGGACCCGTGGGCCCTGGCGGTCGGCGCCCAGGCCGGGACGGGTGGGATGGTCCGGACGGTCAGGACGGGTGGGACGGGTGGGACATCCGGGGTGAATGCCTCGGGCGGGGCGGGTGCTTCGGGTGCTTCGGGTGCGTCCGGTGCTTCCGGTGCGGAGCCGGTGGGCGAGGCGGTGTGGCTGCTGGCGGCGAACGCGATGTTCCTGCGGAGCGTGGCGTTGGCGGCACGGGGCCCGGGCGAGCCGGACATCCTGACGCGGCACCGCGCCGTCGAGCCGGAGACGGCGGCCCTCTACGACCGGGTGGCGCCGGGCCGGCCCACGGACCGCTCGGTGGAGGAGTGGCTGGACGGCATCTGGCCGGGCCTCCGCGCCGGGGCCGAAGCACGCGACCGGAGGCTGGCCCGCCCCT
>NZ_JBEOXU010000268.1:0-4328 GCF_040296725.1 Streptomyces sp. NPDC002044 | reverse complement strand
CCCTCCAGGCCGCGGCCAAGCCGCCCGCGTCCGGCTCCGCGCCGGACGCGGGCGGCCGCCGTCTGCCGCGCACCCTGCACCCGGTGGCCTGGTGGATCTGGGCCCTGGCCCTGGCCACCGCGGTCAGCCGCACCAACAACCCGCTGCTGCTGTTCCTGGTCCTGGCGGTCCTCGGCTACGTCGTCACCATGCGGCGCACCGAGGCCCCGTGGGCCCGCGGCTTCACGTACTACCTCTACCTGGCGCTGACCGTCGTCGCGATCCGGGTCCTGTTCCGCGCCGTCTTCGCGACCGGCATCACGCCCCGGGACCACTTCCTCTTCTCCCTGCCCCACATCCCCACCCCCGACTGGTACGCGGGCATCCAGCTCGGAGGCCCCGTCTCCGTGGAGGCGCTGCTGTCCGCCGCCACCGACGGGCTGCGGCTGGCGTGCATGCTCTGCTGCGTCGGCGCCGCCAACACCCTCGCCAACCCCAAGCGGGCGCTGCGCGTCCTGCCGGGCGCCCTGTACGAGCTGGGCGTGGCCGTGACGGTGTCCATCAGCGTGGCTCCCCAACTGGTGCAGAGCGTCCAGCGGGTGCACCGGGCCCGCCGGCTGCGGGCGGGCCGCACGAAGGGCCTGCGGGCGCTGCGCGGCATCGTCGTCCCCGTGCTGGAGGACGCGCTGGAGCGGTCGTTGAGGCTGGCCGCCGCCATGGACTCGCGCGGCTACGGGCGGTCCGGAACGGCCACGCGCCGGTCCCGCCGGCTGACGGGCGCGCTGATGCTGCTCGGCATGTGCGGGCTGTGCGCGGGCGCGTACGGGCTCCTCGACGCGACCGCGCCGACGCTGCTGGGTCTGCCCGCCATGTCCGCGGGAGCGGTGCTGTGCTTCGCCGGGCTGCGGCTCGGCGGCCGGCGGATCACCCGGACCACCTACCGGCCCGATCCGTGGCGGTTCGCCGAGTGGGCCGTGACGGGGTGCGGTGTGCTGTCGGCCGCCCTGCTGTTCGGCAACGCCGGTTTCAACGCCGCGGACCTCAACCCTTCCATCTATCCGCTCAGCTGGCCGACCCTGCCGCCCGTGCCCGCGGCGGCGATCCTGCTGGCCGGCGCGGCCGGATTCCTGGCCCCGCCGCCGAGCCCGCCCGCCCGGCCCGTTCCGGCACAGCGCACCGAGGACACCGCATGATCACCTTCGACCAGGTCAGCGTCCTGTACGACGACGCGGCCGCCCCCGTCCTGCGTGATGTGGACCTGACCGTCGAGGAGGGCGAACTGTGCCTGGTCGTCGGCCACACCGGCGTCGGCAAGTCCACGCTGCTGGGCGCCGTCAACGGCCTCGTCCCGCACTTCACCGGAGGCACCCTCTTCGGCCGGGTGCTCGTCGACGGCCGCGACACCGCCGGACATCCGCCGCGCGAACTCGCCGACGTGGTCGGCGTGGTGGGGCAGGACCCGCTGGACGGGTTCGTCACGGACACCGTCGAGGAGGAGCTGGCCTACGCGATGGAGCAGTTGGCGGTCCCCCCGGCGACCATGCGCAAGCGCGTCGAGGAGACCCTCGATCTGCTGGGCCTCGCCGACCTGCGCCACCGCCCGCTGCACGAGCTGTCCGGCGGCCAGCAGCAGCGCGTCGCGATCGGCTCCGTGCTGACCGCGCACCCCCGTGTCCTCGTCCTGGACGAGCCGACCTCCGCCCTGGACCCGACCGCGGCGGAGGAGGTGCTGGCCGCCGTCACCCGCCTCGTCCACGACCTCGGCGTCACGGTCCTCCTCGCCGAACACCGCCTGGAGCGGGTGGTCCAGTACGCCGACCGCGTCATCCACCTCCCGGGCGACGGCCTCGTCGTGAGCGGAGCGCCCGCCGAGGTGTTCCGTACGTCGTCCATCGCGCCGCCGATCGTGGAGCTCGGCCGCAGCGTCGGCTGGTCCCCGCTCCCCCTGTCGATCCGCGACGCCCGCCGGGCCGCGGCGCCCCTGCGCGCCCGGCTGGCGGACACCGTCCCCCCGCCGGTGCGCCCCGACGCCCCGGCCGACCGGGCGGAACTCCTCACGGCGCGCGGGGTGACCGTGTCCTACCACGGCGTACCGGCCGTCCGGGAGGTCGGCCTCGGCCTGCGCGGCGGCGAGGTGACGGCGCTCATGGGGCGCAACGGCTCGGGGAAGTCCTCCCTGTTGTGGGCCCTCCAGGGCTCGGGCGCGCGGAGCGCGGGGTCGGTCTCGGTGGTCCCGGCCGACGGAGGGAAGCCGCAGGACCCGCGGAAGCTGTCCGCCGCGCGGGCCCGGCACCTGGTCGGCCTGGTCCCGCAGACCCCCACCGATCTGCTGTACCTCGAAACGGTCGAGCAGGAACTCGACCAGGCCGACACCGAGTCCGCGCCGGAGGCGGGGACCGCGGTCCCGTCGGCCCGCGCGATCCTGGACCGGCTGGCGCCCGGCATCGCCGGGTCGACGCACCCCCGCGACCTCTCCGAGGGCCAGAAGCTGGCCCTGGTCCTGGCGATCCAGCTGTCGGCCGCCCCCCGGGTGCTGCTCCTTGACGAACCCACGCGCGGTCTCGACTACCGGGCCAAGAGCCGGCTCATCCGGATCATCGACGGCCTGGCGGCGCAGGGGCGGGCCGTCGTGATCTCCACGCACGACGTGGAGTTCGTGGCGCGCGCCGCGGACCGGGTGGTCGTCATGGCGGAGGGTGACATCGTCGCGGACGGGGCGACGTCCGAGGTCATCGTCGCCTCCCCCGTCTTCGCGCCGCAGACGGCGAAGATCCTCGCGCCGCTGCCCTACCTCACGGTCGACCAGGTCTCGGCCGTGCTCGCCGCCCAGGGGACGGACCCGGACTCATGACCGCACGCGCCACCGCCGCCATCAGGATCCGCGCGCGGGCGGGGGTGGTCATCGCCATGGCGGCGTTCCTCGGCGTCGTCGCGTTCTTCTGGCCGTTCCTGGTCGCCCCGGGGAAGTTCGGCTCGAACTACGCGCCGCCCCTCATCTTCGGCGTGCTGCTGGTGGTCGTGCTGTGCGTGGTGATCTCGGAGATCGCCGAGGGCGGCATCAGTTCCAAGGCCCTCGCCATGCTGGGCGTCCTGTCCGCGGTGAACGCCGCGATCCGCCCGCTGGGCGCGGGCACGGCGGGCATCGAGACGGTGTTCTTCATCCTGGTCCTGGCCGGCCGGGTCTTCGGGCCGGGTTTCGGCTTCACCCTCGGCTGCACCTCGCTCTTCGCCTCCGCGCTCATCACGGGCGGGGTCGGGCCCTGGATGCCGTACCAGATGTTCGGCTGCGCCTTCGTCGGGATGCTCGCCGGGATGCTGCCGAGGGCCACCGGCCGCCGTGAGGTCGTCATGCTGGCCGCCTACGGCTCGGTGTCCGGCTACCTCTTCGGCTTCCTCCTGAACCTCTCCTTCTGGCCGTTCTCCCTCGACCCGAACAGTTCCATCGCCTACCTTCCCGGGCTGCCGTTCACCGAGCAGTTCCAGCGCTACCTCGCCTTCGACCTGGCGACCTCGCTGGGCTGGGACACCGGCCGGGCGGTCACCAACCTGGTGTGCGTCCTGCTCGCCGGCCCGGCGGTGCTGACGACCTTCCGCCGGGCGGCCCGCAAGGCCCGCTTCCAGGCCCCGGTCCGCTTCCGCAGCGGTGCGGCGCCCGGTCCCCCGGCCGGTCCCGCGCCCGGTTTCCCGGCGGACCGGGCCGCCCCCTGACGGGTCCGCCGCCGGTCCACCGGGTGCGGGTCCCGGCGGGATGGGGGAAGCTGGCAGGGTTCCCGTGCCGACTGCGGGACGACGGCGAGGAGGGTCTCGTGGACGCTTCAGAAGACGGCCGGCGCGCAGCCCGGTCCGGGTTGCGGACGGCCACGCTGTTGTGTGCGGCCGCGGCGCTCGTGGCGGCGGCCGTCCCGGCCTCCGCACAGACCCGGGCGGCCGCCCGGGCTCCGGTGCCGGATCCGGTCGTGGTCGTGGACTGCTTCTCCGAGGACCAGGTGCGTCCCGAGGAGTTCCTGCTGGCCTGCGGTGACGGCAACAACCGCCTCGTGGGGCTCCACTGGGACTGGTGGGGTCCGCGCACCGCGACGGCCACCGGCACCGACATGGCGAACGAATGCCGCCCGAACTGCGCGGCGGGCCGCTTCCGCTCCTATCCCGTGTCCGTGACGCTGGCCAACCCCGAGCCCTGGCCCGACCGCCCCGGCGTGGAGCGCTTCACCACGATCAGGCTCCTGTTCACCGACACCGTGCCGTCGCCGATCCCCAAGGATGTGACGTACAAGCTGGTGTACTGACCCCGTGCGAGCGGGGCCCCGCACCCCCGGTGAGGGCGGCGGGGGCCCCCGCCGGCCCCATGG
>NZ_JBEOXU010000267.1:0-4387 GCF_040296725.1 Streptomyces sp. NPDC002044 | reverse complement strand
GTGACCCTGGGCGGTGAGCACGCGGCGCGCCATCGGGCCGGACGCGGCGCCGGAGACCGCGCCCGCTCGGTGATCGTGGCGTACGAATCCGGCCTGGTGGCGGCCGGAAACGGGTGCAGTTGATCACCAAGTGCCCGCAAGAGGACCGGAATACTCCTGGTGTCCACACCTCTGACCAGCGAAAACACTGGACGATTCGCCCGTGCGGACAAGGGCCCGTCCATGGCACAGTGCGATCAGCCCAACCGCACGACCAGGGAGCCTCCATGCGTGACACGCACTCCACGCCGCTCGCGGCCGCACCCGGGTGCCTGCCGGAGCCGGGCCCGTTGCCCCGCTGCCCGGTGTGCGAGAGCGCGCCGGAGCGCATCTCCTGGCGCCAGCGCCCGGGCCTGCCGGTGGTGTTGGTCTTCGACCCCTGCGGCCACCGCTGGTCCTCGCCCGCCCCGCCGGTGCTCGCGGTCACCCCACCGGCCCCGGGTCCCCGGCGCGGCAGGGGCTGAGCCCGCGCGGCGGAGGCCCGGACACGGACCGGGCCCGCCGTCCCGCCGTCCCGGAGCCACGGGGCCCTGGGCCCGCGGAGGCGGCGGGGGCGGTCAGCCGGCGAGGAACGCGGCGATCCGCTCGGCGAACGCTTCCTCGCCGAGGATCTCGACGCCCGCCTCCGCGGCCTTGGCGAGCTTTCCGCCCGCCTTCTCGCCCGCCACGAGCAGCGTGGTCCGCCCCGATATGCCGCTCGAGGACTTCCCGCCCGCCCGCTCGATCAGCTCGCGCACCTTGTCGCGGGTGTCGTACGCGGCCAGCGGGCCCGTCATCTTCCCCGTGACGACGACGCTCTGGCCCGCGAGCGGCCCGTCCGTCGCCGTGGCCGCCGCCCCGTCCCGGCCCTCCACGCGCGGTTCCACCAGGTTGACCCCGGCCGCCGCCAGCTTGTCGATGACCGGCCCGAGCTCCGCCACCTGCGCGACGATCCCGGCGGCCTTGGACGCGCCGACCAGCTCCACCGCCGTCATCGCGGCCGCGTCGGCGGCCCGGACGGCCTCCATCGTTCCGAAGTGGCGGGCGATCCGCCGGGACATGCCCCGGCCGGTGCCGCGCACGCCGAGCGCGCAGAACACCCGTGAGAGGGGCCGGTCCTTCGCCGCCCCGATCTGCTCCACCAGCTTCGCGGCCCGCTTCTCGCTCCCCGCCGCCCGCGCGAGCCGCGCGTGGTCCAGCGCGAACAGGTCCGCGACGTCCCGTACGTCCCCGGCCTCGACGAGGGCCCGTACGTACCGCTCGCCCAGCCCGTCGATGTCGAGCTGGTCGCGCCCGGCCGCGTAGAGGATCGCGGCGATGCGTCCGCAGTCGGCGGGCTGGGCGCAGCGCCACCGCTCCTGGGAGCGGTCGATCTCCCCCTGGCATCCCGGGCACTCGGCCGGCGGCTCGATCACGCGCTCCCCGCCGGTGCGCAGCTCCACCACCGGGGCCTCGACGCGCGGGATGACGTCGCCCGCCTTGTAGACGGTCACCGTGTCACCGATCCGCAGGCCGCGGCGCTCGATGTCGGCGGGGTTGTGGAGGGTGGCGTGCCGCACCACCGAGCCGTCGATCTCCACCGGCTCCAGTACGGCGGTGGGCGCGAGCACACCCGTACGCCCCACCGACCAGGTCACGTCCAGCAGCCGGGTCCGTCGCTCCACGGCCGGCAGCTTGTACGCCGTCGCCCAGTGCGGGTGGCGCGAACCGGTCCCTGCGCGGGCCTGCTCGGCCAGGTCGTCCAGCTTGACGACGACTCCGTCGATGCCGAAGGGCAGCCCGGCGCGGAGCGCGGCGATCCGGTCGACCTGCTCCTGCGCCCCGGCGATCGTTCCCGCCACGGTCAGCCCGGCCGGGGTGTCGGCGGCCGTGCGGACGCCCGCGGCGGCGACGTACGCCATGACGTCCGAGTGCGTGGTGCGGGGCAGTTCGGTGCCCCCGTCGACTTCCACCGCGCCGAACGCCCAGAAGGTCATCTCCACCGTGTACGCGCGGCCCCTGGCCCGCAGCGTCCCCGCCGCGCCGTTGCGCGCGTTCGAGAACGGGCCCGCCCCGTGCGCGGCACGCGTCGCGTTGGCCCGCTCGAACTGCTCGGCCGTCAGGAGCACCTCGCCGCGCACCTCGAAGGAGGCGTCCACGGCGAGCTGCCGGGGGAGGCCGGTGATGGTGCCGATGGCGTGCGACACGTCCTCGCCGCCGATGCCGTTGCCCCGGGTGACGAGCTGGACGAGGCGGCCCCCGCGGTACCGGGCGGCCAGCGAGGCCCCGTCGAGCTTCGGTTCCACCACGTACCCGCCGCCGACGGGCTCCCCGAGCCGGCGGACGAGCGAGGACTCCCAGTCGAGGAGGTCCTGCGGGCTGAACGCGTTCGCGAGCGAGAGCATCGACGCCGTGTGCGCCACCTCCCCCGCCGCGACGGCGCCTCCGGCCACCTTGCCCGTGGGCGAGGCGGTGTCGGTGTGCTCCGGGTACCGCTCCTCGTAAGCCTGTATCAGCCCCATCAGGAGGTCGAAGGAGGCGTCGTCGAGGGCGGATTCACCGGAGCCGTAGTAGGCGGCGGCCGCCCCCAGGGCGGTGGCGATCGCGCCGGCGTACTCGTCTCGGGTGGCCAGGGCTTCAGCGGTGGTCGTCGTCATGCCGTGATCATGGCCCAGGGGTCTGACAACGCCCCTGCCCCGCCCGGTACCCGGGGGAAGCGACGCCGGTGCGGCAGGATAGGGGGGTGGAGATGACCGGACTGGCACGGCGGGCGGCTGCGCTGGCAGCCCGGGGCGGGCCGGGTGGTGACCGGCGGATCCTCGGGATCGCCGGGCCGCCGGGCGCCGGGAAGTCGACCGTGGCCGCGGCCCTCGCGGGGGTCCTGGGGCCGGACGTCGCCGTGGTGGTGCCGATGGACGGCTTCCACCTGGCGCAGGCCGAGCTGGTCCGGCTCGGCCGGGCCGGCCGCAAGGGCGCTCCGGACACCTTCGACGCGGCCGGGTACACCGCCCTCCTGCGGCGCCTGCGCGAACCCGCGGCGGGCACGGTCTACGCCCCGGCCTTCGACCGGTCGCTCGAGGAGCCGGTCGCCGGGAGCATCCCGGTCGGCCCCCGTGTCCCGCTGGTGATCACCGAGGGCAACTACCTGCTGTACGACGCGGGGGAGTGGGCGGGGGTACGGGAGCTGCTCGACGAGGCGTGGTACCTCGCCCCCGACGACGGACGGCGGATCGCACGCCTGGTCGCCCGGCACGTCCGTCACGGCAAGGACCCCGCCGGGGCGCGTGCCTGGGTGGCCCGCTCGGACGAGGCCAACGCCCGGCTCATCGCGCCGGGCCGGGACCGGGCGGACCTGGTCCTCGACACGGGCTGACACGGGACCGGCACCCGCCCCGCCCGGTCCGCCGCCCCGCCCGTCCCGCTGACGGGTCCGCCCCACCCGGGCCAGGCCCGTCGCCGCCCCGGGCCGCGGCCGAGTGGCCGCCGCCGGACGCACTTTCGAGTGACACCACCGCTTGGCGCCGGGAGCGCCCCGGCCGGCGTATTCGACCATCTCAGGCGGCCGGTCATGTTCCGGTCATGATCAGCCGGGGCGCCGGGGCGCCCGCGGATCCGGGCCGCCGCTGGGAGATCACGTGCACGTCCTGCTCGTCGCGAGTGCGTTCAACAGCCTCACCCAGCGGGTCCACGCCGAACTGCGCGACCACGGCCACAGCGTGGCGGTCGAATTGGCGCTGCCCCACACCTCCCTGACCGGGGCCGTCGGCCGGCACCAGCCCGACCTGATCCTCGCGCCGATGCTGCGCACGGCCGTCCCCGAGGAGGTGTGGGCCGCCCGCACCTGCCTGATCGTCCACCCCGGTCCGCCCGGGGACCGCGGACCCTCCTCCCTCGACTGGGCCGTCCGGGACGGGGCCGCCCGCTGGGCCGTCACCGTCCTGCAGGCCGAGGCGGAGATGGACGCCGGACCCGTCTGGGCCACGGCCGACTGCCCCGTCCCGCCGGTCGGCAAGAGCGACCTGTACCGCGGTGAGATCGCCGACGCCGCACTGCGGGCCGTCCTGCTGGCCGTCGACCGCTTCGCCTCCGGCACGTACGTCCCACGGCCGCAGAGCACCGGCACCGCGCGCCCCTCCATGCGCCAGGAGGACCGCCGCATCGACTGGGCGGCCGACTCCACCGAGCGGGTGCTGAGCGCCCTGCGCGCCGCCGACTCGCAGCCCGGCGTACGGGACGAACTGCTCGGCGCCGCCTGGTTCCTGCACGGCGGCCACCCCGAGGACCGGCTGCGCGGCCGCCCCGGGGAACTGCTCGCCACCCGGGCCGGCGCGATCTGCCGGGCCACCGCCGACGGAGCCGTCTGGATCCCCGAACTCCGGGCGCCCCGCAC
>NZ_JBEOXU010000266.1:0-4405 GCF_040296725.1 Streptomyces sp. NPDC002044 | reverse complement strand
AACCTCCACTACACCGGCCGCACCGACACCCAGATCAAAATCCGCGGCTTCCGCATCGAACCCACCGAGATCGAAACCGTCCTCACCACCCACCCGGAGATCACGCAGGCCACCCTGTCGACCCATCCCGACCACCACAACACGCCCCAGCTGACGGCCTACCTCGTCTCCACCGCGCCGGACCTCTCCGGCCAGGACGTCCGGCTCTGGCTGCGCACGCTGCTGCCCGACCACATGGTCCCGGCCTTCGTCGTCCTGCTCGACCGGCTGCCGCTGACCCCCAACGGGAAGATCGACAAGCGGGCGCTGCCCGTCCCGCAGGCCGCGGCCACGGTCGGCGGGCGGGGCCCGCGCACCGAGCTGGAGGCGTCGGTCGTCGCGTACTTCGCCGAAGCCCTGAACACGACGGAGCCGCTCTCCATCGACGACGGCTTCTTCGACCTCGGCGGCCACTCCCTGCTCGCCGCCCGCCTCACCAACCGGATCGGCGCCACCCTCGGCGTCACCCTCACCCTCCGCGACGTCTTCCAGCACCCCACCCCCGCCACCCTCGCCCAGCACATCGAGGGCCTGCGGCGGTCCGAGCCGGCGGCGCCCCGGCGGGCCCGGCCCGCGCTGCGCCGCCGCACCCCCGACCAGGAACGGAGTTCCTCATGAGCAACGACACCTATCCGGACTTCACCCCCGCGCCCGACGACGTGGTGTGGGACCTGCCGGGCGAGGGCCCGCAGCGCACGTCGCTGCTGGTCCTGCCGCACGCCGGCGGCAACGCGCACGCGTACGCCGAGTGGCGCGCGCACCTGCCCGCCGACGTGCGGCTGCTCATCGGCCAGTACCCGGGCCGCGGTGCCCGCTTCGCCGAGGACCTGCCCCGCACCATCGGTGACCTGGCCGGCCCGGTCGTGGCATCGCTGCCCGCCGGAACCACCGACGACCTGGTGGTCCTGGGACACAGCATGGGTTCGCTCGTCGCCTTCGAGGTGGTACGGGCCCTGCAGGCGGCCGGCCGGACCCCGCGGGCCCTGGTCGCCTCGGCCTGCCGGGCGCCGTTCCTGGCCAACCCGTGCGCGGTCCACCCCGAGCGGCTGGACGACGACCAGCTCGTCGCCGCCATCAAGGAGCGCGGCGGCACCGACGACGGGATCCTCGACGAGCCCGAACTGCGGGAGATCATCATCCCGTCGATCCGCGCCGACTTCGCCATCGACGACGTGTACCGCTGCGAGGAGTCCGCGGCCCGGGTGGACTGCCCGGTGACGGTGATCGGCGGCGACGCCGACCCGGTCGCGCCCGCCGAGACGCTGGGCCGCTGGGCACGGATCACCGACCGGCCCTTCGCCTCGTACGTCCTGCCCGGCGGCCACTTCTACTTCCAGCAGCGGCTGCCCGAGTTCTTCGCCGTACTGGCCCCGGTCGTCGGCGGCCACCTGCCGGCGCGCGCCGCCGCCTGACCCCGGCCGCTCCCTCCCCTCAACTCCGCACCTTTTTAAGGACTTTGCCATGACCACGTTCGCAGACGCCCCCACCGAGACCGGCATCATCCCGATCCGCGAGGCCGGCAAGCCCGTCGTCGTCCAGACCCCGGCCGGCGCCGACCTGGAGACGGCCGTCGCCTGGCTGAACGCGCACCGCGCCGACATCCAGGCCGAGCTGCACCGCTCCGGCGCCGTCCTGCTGCGCGGGCTTCCCGTGTCGGACGCCGCCTCCTTCGCCGCCGCCCGCGACGCGCTGATCCAGCGGCGTGCCGGATACAAGGAGAAGGCCACCCCGCGGACCGACTTCGGCGAGGGCGTCTTCTCGTCCACCGACCTGCCGGCCGTGCAGCCGATCCGGCTCCACAACGAGAACAGCTACACCCTCGACTTCCCCGGCGTGCTGCTGTTCGGCTGCGTGACCGCTCCCGAGGAGGGCGGCGCCACCACCGTCGGAGACATGCGCGAGGCGCTGCGCCTGCTGCCGCCGGAGCTGGTCGAGCGGTTCGCGCGGGCCGGCTGGCTGCTCGTGCGCACCTACTCCGAGCTGGCCGGGCTGCCCTGGTACAAGACGTTCGCGACCGAGGACAAGGCGGTGGCGCAGGCGTACTGCGAGGAGAACACCGTCGGCTACGAGTGGGTCGACGAGGACGACTCGATGATCACCCGGCAGCGCCGGTCGGCGATCGTCACGCACCCCGTGACCGGCGAGCAGAGCTGGTTCAACCACTTCGCCTTCTGGAACAGCCGCACCCTCGACCCGGACATCCGGGAGGTGCTCCTGGAGACCTACGGCGAGGACGGGCTCCCCTTCAACACCTACCTGGGCGACGGCACCGCGCTCACCGACGCCGAGGTCGACGCGGTCAACGCCGTCTATGACCGGGTCACGGTGCGCGAGACCTGGCAGCAGGGCGACCTGATGATCGTCGACAACATCCTGTGCGCCCACGGCCGCGAGGCGTACAAGGGCGACCGCAAGATCCTGGTCGCCATGGGGGATCCGGTCGCACTGGCCGACTGCGCCCCCGCCACCCAGCCGTCCACCACCGCGTTCGCCGGGGAGTGAGCACCATGACCGCCGTACTTCCCGAGCGCTCCCGTACCGAGGAGACCCCCCGCGCCGCCGCGGACCTGCTGGCGCGCCTGGCGCTGGCCCCCGCCGGCCGGACCGCCGTCGTCGCGGGCGACCGCGAGCTGAACTTCGGTGCCCTGCGCGCCGAGGCCATGCGGATCGCCGCCCGCCTGACGGCCCGCGGCATCGGCCCCGAGAGCGTGGTCGCGCTGGCCCTGCCGCGCGGGGCGGACCTCGTGGCCGCGCTGATCGGAACCCTGACCGCGGGCGCCGCGTACCTGCCGGTGGACCCGAAGCTGCCCGCCGAGCGGCGCCGCTACCTGGTCGAGGACTCCGGCGCCGACCTGGTCGTCACGGCCGGCCCGGACGCCGAGCCGCTCGCCCCGGGTGTCGCGCACCTCGCCGTGGCCGAGCTGACCGCGCCGGGTGAGGGGCCCGACCCCGCCTACGCCCCCGTGGCCGTCCGGGGCGACACCCTCGCCTACGTCATCTACACCTCCGGCTCCACCGGCCGCCCCAAGGGGGTCGAGATCGGCCGGGCCGCCGTCTCGGCGCTGCTCGCCGAGCTGGAGGGCGCGGGCATCGCCGTCACCGACGGCGGGCGGGTCGGCTGGAACGCCTCCCCGTCCTTCGACGCCTCCGTGCAGCAGTGGGTGCGCCTCTGCCGCGGCGACACCCTCGTGATGATCGACGAGGAGACCCGCGCCGACCCGGCCCTGCTGGCCCGGTTCGTGGACGAGCGGGCGCTGACCGACCTCGACATCACGCCCTCGCACGCCGACCCGCTGCTGGACCTCCTCACCGCCGACGGCGGGCCCCGCCCGCTGACCCTGCTCATCGGCGGCGAGGCCGTCACCCCGGCGCTCTGGGCCCGCCTCGCCGAGAAGGGCGCGCGGGGGGTGCTGCGCACGGTGAACCTGTACGGGCCCACCGAGTGCACGGTGGACTCCACGGCCGGCTGGATCGAGGGGCCCGGCGCCCCCCACATCGGCGGAGTCCTGCCGGGCCTGCGGATGCGGGTGCTGGACGAGAAACTGAACCCGGTCGGCGTGGGCGAGGGCGGCGAACTGTACCTGGCGGGCCCGCGCGTGGGCCGCGGCTACCGGCGCCGGCCCGCGCTGACGGCGGAGCGGTTCACCGCCGACTCCGGCGAGGGAGCCTCGTACGGCGGCCGGATGTACCGCACCGGCGACCTGGTGCGGCTGCTGCCGGGCGGCCGGCTGGCCTATCTGGGCCGGGCCGACGGCCAGGTCAAGCTGCGCGGGCACCGCATCGAACTCCCCGAGATCGAGGCCGCGATGACCGCGGCCGAGGGGGTCGCGGAGGCGGCCGTGCTGCTGCTCGACGACGTGCACGGCGCTCCGGGGCTGGTGGCGTACTACCGGGCGGCGGCCGGCCCGGTCACCGAGGGGGCACTGCGCGAACACCTCGGGGCGGCGCTGCCCGCCTACATGCTTCCGGCGGCCTTCGTGGCGCTGGACCGCTTCCCGACGACCACCAACGGCAAGCTGGACCGCGCGGCGCTGCCCGCCCCGGCCGCCGCCGACCCGGTGCCCGCCACCGCGGCCGAGGGCCTGACCCGCTCGCAGGAGCTGATCGCGGGCGTGTGGGCGGTCGTGCTCGGCGCCTCGCGCATCGGGCCCGACGACAACTTCTTCAAGCTGGGTGGGCATTCGCTCCTCGCGATCAAGCTCGTGTCCCGGGTCCGGGCCGAACTCGGCGTCGCGCTCCCGGTGAAGGCCGTCTACGCCCACCCCCGCCTGCGGGACCTCGCCGCCCACCTCGACACGCTCGTCGCGGCGGCCGTGTGGATGTACTCCTCCGGTCCGGCCTTCGCCGGCATCCTCTACGAAGAGGG
>NZ_JBEOXU010000265.1:0-4429 GCF_040296725.1 Streptomyces sp. NPDC002044 | reverse complement strand
CGCGGTGGGGCGCGGCGTTACCGTCGGCGGCATGGACGATGATCACCGGGGCTGGCGCCCCTGTGTGCTCGCCGCCGCGGTGTTCGCCGTGTGCATGGCCGGCACCACGCTGCCGACCCCGCTCTACGGCCTCTACCAGGAGAAGTTCGGGTTCTCCGAGCTGACGGTGACGGTCGTGTACGCCGTGTACGCCTTCGGGGTCATCGGGGTGCTGCTGCTGGCGGGCAACGCCTCGGACGCCGTGGGCCGGCGTCCGGTGCTGCTCGCGGGCCTGGCGTGCGCGACGGCGAGCGCCGTCTGTTTCCTGTGCGCCACCGGGCTGGGGTGGCTGTACACGGGCCGGCTGTTGTCCGGCCTGTCCGCCGGTCTGTTCACCGGGGCCGCCACCGCGTACGTGATGGAGCTGGCGCCGTCCGGCGGCGCCTCCCGGGCCACCTTCGTGGCGACCGCCGCCAACATGGGCGGCCTGGGCTGCGGTCCGCTGCTCGCCGGACTACTGGCGCAGTACGCGCCCTGGCCGCTGTACCTGCCGTTCGTGGTGCACCTCGTCCTGGTGGCCGGGTCGGCCGCCGTGCTCCTGTGGCTGCCGGAGACCGTACGGGAGCTGCGCCCGCTGAGCACGGTGCGACCGCAGCGGCCCGGCCTGCCCGCGCAGGTGCGGTCGGTGTTCGGGCCGGCGGCGATCGCCGCGTTCGTGGGGTTCGCGCTGTTCGGGGTGTTCACGTCGGTCAGCCCGGCGTTCCTCGCCCAGTCCCTGGACGTCCACGACCGGGCCGTGGTCGGGCTGATCGTCGCGCTGGCCTTCTTCGCCTCGACCGCCGGGCAGCTCGCGGTCGGCCGGATCGGAGTGGGGCGCTCGCTTCCGCTCGGCTGCGCCGTACTGCTCGCCGGGCTGGCGCTGCTCGCGGGCGCGCTGTGGTGGGACCTGCTGCCGCTGGTGGTGCTGAGCGCCCTGGTCGGCGGGGCCGGGCAGGGCCTGGCGTTCCGCGGGGCGCTGTCCGCGGTGGCCGGGGCCGCTCCTCCGGACCAGCGGGCAGCGGTGATCTCGACGCTGTTCGTGGTGGCGTACACCGGGATCTCGGTACCGGTGATCGGGGTCGGCGTGCTGTCGGGCCCGATGGGCCTGGAGGGGGCGGGGCTGGTGTTCATCGCCTGCATGGCCGTCCTGGTCACGGCCGCGGGCGCCTACCTGCTGCGGCGGCCGGTACCCGCCGCCACCTGATCCCGTACGCCGGCGCCCGAGCCCGTCCTCCCGGGGACGGGCTCCGCCCCGGCGCCCCGGCGCCTCCCGGCGCTACGCGTCGCGGGCGAGGGCGGCGAAGAACGCGCGGACGTCCTCGACCAGCAGGCCGGGCTGCTCCAGGGCGAGGAAGTTCCCGCCACGCTCGAACTCGGTCCAGCGCACGACGTGGTGGTCGCGTGCGGCGTACCGGCGGATCGCGACGTCGGTGGGCAGGGCGACGGCCACGGCGGTCGGGACCGTTCCGGGGTCCTTGGGTGCCCAGGCGGCGGGGTCGTGGGCCGTCTCGTAGTAGAGGTGGGCGGAGGACGCGGCGGTTCCGGTGAACCAGTAGACGCTGACGTTGGTCAGCAGGGTGTCGCGGTCGACGGCGTCCTCGGGGAGTTCGTTCGCGGGGTCCGTCCACTCCTTGAACTTCTCGACGATCCAGGCGAGCTGGCCGACCGGCGAGTCGTGCAGGGCGTGGCCGACGGTCTCGGGGCGGGTGGACTGGATGGCGTTGAAGCCCATCTTGTCGTCGCGGAAGTCCTGGAGGCGCTGGAGCCGCGTCTGCTCCGCCTCGGTGAGGCCCGCGAAGTCGGCGGGGTCGTCCGAGGGAAAGGTGACGAGGCCGTTGAGGTGGACCCCGACCACGTGGCCGGGGTCGATCCGGCCCATCTCCCCCGCGATCCAGGCACCGCCGCCGTTGCCCTGCACTCCGTACCGTCCGTAGCCCAGCCGGGCCATCAGGGTGGTGAACGCGCCGGCGATCCGGCCGGTGGTCCAGCCGGTGGAGGTCAGCGGACCGGAGAAGCCGATGCCGGGCGTAGAGGTGACGACGACGTGGAAGTCCCGCGACAGCGCCTCGATGACGTCTGTGAACTGGACGAACGAGCCCGGCCAGTCGTGGATCAGGAGCAGCGCGACGGCGTCGGGGTCGGCGGAGCGGACGTGGGCGAAGTGGATGTCCTGGCCGTCGATCTCGGTGAGGTACTGCGGGAACGCGTTCAGCCGGGCCTCCGCCGCGCGCCAGTCGAATCCGTCGGCCCAGTAGGCGGCCAGGTCCTTCAGATACGGGACGGGGACGCCGCGCTCCCAGCCGTCCACGCCCGGGACGCCGGTGCCCCAGCGGGCGCGGGTCAGGCGGTGGCGCAGGTCGTCGAGGTCGCTCTGCGGGACGTCGATCCGGAAGGGCCGGATGCGCTCGGGGGCGGTGTCGGCGGGGGCGGCGACGGGGGCGGCCTGGGCGTTGCTGTGGGTGTCCATGGGGGAAAGACTAGGATCCCTATAGGAACGGTTCCTTCCTAATGAGCGGGAACGGTGGGTCGCATGCTCGAAACCTCCGCACGCCTCCTCAGACTCCTCTCGCTGCTCCAGTCGCCGCGCGAGTGGCCCGGTTCCGAACTCGCCGAGCGCCTCGGCGTGAGCGGCCGGACCGTGCGCACCGACATCGAGCGCCTGCGCGAACTCGGCTACCCGGTGAGTGCCACCCGCGGCTCGGCCGGCGGCTACCGGCTGGCGGCCGGGGCCGCGATGCCTCCGCTGCTGCTGGAGGACGACGAGGCGGTCGCGGTGGCCGTGGCCCTGCGCACGGTCGCACAGGGCGCGTTGTCCGGGGTGGAGGAGGTCTCGCTGCGTGCGCTGGCCAAGCTGGAACAGGTACTGCCGTCCCGGCTGCGGCGCCGGGTGCGGGCCCTGCAGCAGTACACGGCGCCGGTGCCGGCCGACCGGCCCTCGCCGGCCGTCGACTCCGAGACGCTGATGACGCTGGCGGCGGCGTGCCGGGACCGCGAGCGGTTGCGCCTGGACTACCGCGACCACGCGGGGAATGCGACCCGGCGGCTGGTGGAGCCGCAGCGCGTCGTCAGCTGGGGGCGCCGCTGGTACCTCGTGGCCTGGGACGTCGACCGCGACGACTGGCGCCTGTTCCGGGTCGACCGCCTGACGCCCCGTACCCCGGCCGGCGCCCGGTTCGCGCCCCGCGAGGACCCGGAGGGCGACGCCGCCCGGTACGTCGCGGGCAAGGTCTCCGCCGCCGCGTGGCGGCACCGGGCCCGGGTGACCGTACACGCGCCGGCCGCGGCCGTCCTGGAGCGCGTCAACCCGGCGGTGGGGGTGGTGGAGGCGGTGGACGCCGGCACGTGCGTGCTGGACACCGGGGCCGATTCGCTGGACAGTCTCGCCGTGCACCTCGGGATGCTCGGATACGAGTTCACGGTGACCGGTCCGCCGGAACTGGTGGCCCACCTGGAGGAACTGGCGGGACGGTACTCCCGGTCGACGCGCCCGCCGTCGCCTCCGGGGCCGGCTCCGCGGAAGTCCCCGTTCGCCGGACGTTGAAGGTCTCGGCCCACCGGGTAGGCAGTCGGGTGGAGCGGCGGGGCACCGCCCTCCGGCCGACGCGCCCCGCACCCTGGCACTCCGCTCAACACGCATTCCACCAAGGGAAGTTGTCCGGACGTGCGCACGACCGTGCGCGGCTCGAGAGGCTGGTGCGAGGATGAGCCCGCCATGAAGCCGGGCCGCTGTCTCCGCGCGTTACGGGCTGCGATGTTCGCGGCCCTCTGTGTGCTGCTCGCCGTCACCGGCCACCTCCTCATGTCGGGGATGGCGGTGCCCTGGTGGGCGATGGGCGCCGGGTTCGCGGGCACGGCGGGTACGGCCTGGGCGCTCGCGGGCCGGGAGCGCGGACCGCTCGCCGTCAGCGCGGTGGCCGTCGCCGTCCAGGGGGTGCTCCACGCGGCGTTCTCCCTCGCCCAGTCCCTCGTCCACCCCTCCCTGCCGACCGGGACGTCACTGGCCCGCCAGTGGGCCGAGTACGTGACCTGCGGCAACGGGGCGCGGACCGCACTCGGCGGCCCGGCGGCCCGCCCGCTCGCGGAGTCCGCCGCCCACGCGCACCACGCCGGCCTTCACGAGCAGGCGTCCGCCCTGGCCGCGGGCGGCGCACTGCCGGGTACCACACTGCCGGGCGGCGGCCACGGGGTGACGGCCATGTCACCGGCCGGGATGCTCACCGCCCATCTGCTGGCGGCGGTGCTGTGCGGCCTGTGGCTGGCGTACGGGGAGCAGGCCGCGTTCCGCGTGCTGCGCGCGCTCGCGGGGTGGCTCCGGACACCGCTGCTCCTGCTGTTCGGCCGGGCCGCCACCCCGCACCGGCCCCGCGTCCTCGTCCGCCGCACCCGCCAAGACCGCGCGCCGCGGCGGCTG
>NZ_JBEOXU010000264.1:0-4636 GCF_040296725.1 Streptomyces sp. NPDC002044 | reverse complement strand
CGTTGGACTTCCGGATGACGTCCACGACGCTCCTGTCGGACGTGGTCCTGCCGGCCGCCACCTGGTTCGAGAAGCAGCCCCGGGGGCCGCCGACCGTGCGGACCGGCCGCGCGGCGTCGGGACCGGGTTCGCGGGAGCCGGGCGGGGGGTCGGTGAGATCGCCGACGTGGGCGGCGAGGAGGCTCAGGTGGCGGCCGCGCAGCCCCGCCTGCGGGAGTCCGGCCGGGGCGGGGCGGGTGTAGTCGCCGAGCAGGCTGCCGGGGATGTCGGGCCGCCGGGTGGCCTCGTCGCCGCCCCGGGCCTCGTCCCGCAGCCCGAGCTGGTGCGCGATCTCGTGGGCGTAGTCGACCGGGTCCGCGTCCGCCCACCAGACCGTACGGGTCATCGGCTGGTCGCGGCCGGCGAGGGTGACGGTGAGCCCGTTGGGGCGCGGGTCGTCCGGTGTCTGCTCGACGGTGACATGGAGCCGGTCGCCTTCCGGCAGGCGGTGTCCCGGTGCGTTGAAGTACGCCTCGACTCCGTCGCGCACCGCGTCCCAGACGTGCGGCGCCAAGCCCGCCGGGCCGGTGGCGACCCGGACGGTGAGGTCCGTGACCCAGTCGCCGTCGTGGGCGACCCGCCGGACGTCGAACAGGGACCGCACGGCGTACTGGGTGGTCTCCCCCGGCCGCGCCGGATCGGCGGGGGCGGACACCGGGTCCACCCAGGTGTGCGCGCGGGTGAGCGGTGGTACGGCCGCGCGCGCGGCTTCCCAGGCCGTGTTCCCGGTCAAGGGGGCGGTGGCGGGCGCGGGTCGGACGGTGGCCCCCGGTGCCTGGGCTCCGCCCTCGGCCTCCGGCCGCCCGGGCGCGTCCCGGCCGGGGCCGTCCTGCGCTCCGGGCTCGGTCGCGCCGCGGTCCCGGCCGGCCTTCGACGGATCCGGCGCTGTGCGGGGATCCGCGCTCCGCTGCGCCGGCTCGGCGCCTGTGGGCTGCGGGCCGCCGTGACCGTCCGCGGCCTCGGGGCCGGACTCTCCCTCCGGCGAAGCCGCGGGGACCGGGGCTCCGGCCGGTCCGTGCTCCGGCAGGCCACGGCCGTGCGCCTGCGGTGGGCCGGCCGGCGTGTGGCCCCGGTCGGGCGCCCCGCCGGAGACCGCCGCCGGACCGGTCGGTACGGCGGACCCGAGACCGCCCGCCGTACCGTGCGCATCCGTGCCGTCCGCCGCCGTGCCGTCCGGAGCCGGAGGGCCCTGCCTCCGTGCCGTGCTGTCGGCGGTGTCGGGAAGGCCGGTGCGGGAGGGGCTGTCGGGGTGTTCCCCGGCCGTGTCCGGGCGTTCGTCGCCGGTCGCGTCGGCGTACGTTCCCGGACCGGGCGCCCGGTGGCCCGGCACACCGGCCGGCCCCGCGGTCGGGGCGACCGGTGGCGCGGCCGGTGGCGCGGCCGCGGTACCCGGGGCGGGGGCCGTGGCGCCGGGCAGGGTGTTCCCGGCCGCGTACGGACCGGGGCCGGAACCGGGGCCCCCGCCCCGGTCGGTACCGGGGTCCGGGGCGGACTCGCGGCCGGGACTCCCGTACGCCGCGGGGACGCTCGCCGCCAGCACGCGCGCGGGCGGGCCGATCGGCGCCGGAGGGGTGCGCGACCACGCGGGCGGCGGGGACGCGGCCGGTCCGGTGACCGCCGGGTCGGACCCGGCGGTGTCCCGCGGTGCGGAAGGCACGGGCGGGGTGACGGGGAGCGGCGGCGGTACACGGACCGGCGGGGCGGCGGGACCCGAGGCGCCCGGACCGCCACCACCGCGCGAACCCCCTTGCCCCGGAAGCCGGTTGACGGTGGAGGGGTCCGCGGAGGCGGGGGCGGGGACGTACGCGTGGTGGAGCCAGAGGGCGCCACCGCCCACGGCGCCCCCGGCGACCGTCTCGAACGCCGAGCTGGTGCCGGAACCGATGAAGGTGCTCCACGAGAAGTCCCAGGTGCCTTCGAAGGCGCCCTGGATCAGGGTCTCGCCGGTGGACTCGCTGACCGCTCCCACGACGAACGCCTCCGCCACGTCGTTCACCCCGTCGAGCAGGGTCGTGAACCTCGGATGGTCCTTGGCGAAGCGGTCGAAGTCGTCGAAGGCGTGCTTGAACCAGTTCCGGAAGTGATCGGCGGCTCCGCCGAGCGCACCGCCGATCAGGCCGACGACCGCGCCGAACGCGGCGGACTTGCCGACGTCCCTCCAGTCGATCCCGTCCGGCCGGCGGCCGGCCGGGTTCAGGGCGATCTGGGCGAGGCGCACGGCGAGGGTCTGCAGGGCCTCCTCGACGGCCCCGGTGAGGCCGGGGGCGAGATGCGTCATGCGCAGCAGCCGGTCCACGACGAGCAGGACGGCGAGTCTGCTCCGGGCCCGGGCGAGCGCCATCTGCGACACGGACGTGCCACCGGTGATCGCGGCGAGGGCGGCCAGCAGGGCGAGTTCGAGGAGGAGCATGACGATCTCCGCGATGATCTCCCACTTGGCCTGCTGGATGTTCATGGAGTGGTCGACCTGGCTCCGGGCGATGTCGTCGAGCCGCTCGGCCATCGCGTCGAGGTGGTCCACTCCCCCGTCGTCGGTGAGCAGCGAGAGACCCCGGACGTAGCGGTCCGCCACCTCCTGGGGGAGGGCCGTGGACGCCTCCGCGATGGAGAGCCGGATCTCGTCGCGGAGGTCCTTGATGCCCTTGCCGAACCTCAGGTACAGCTCGCGGCTTTCGTAGGCGAGGTTCTCGCGGGCCTGGACCGGCATCTCGCCGATCAGGATCCACAGCATCCGCCGGACGTCCTCGGGGAAGTCGAGCTCCCGCATCTCACGCACCGCCCGGCCTGTTCCCCGTCCGGCCGCTCCGGCCGGATCGACGGGGCCGATGCTAGGACGGGGCGCGCTCGAACACCGAACACGGAATGCCGGAGACATTCCCTTTTGCGAGGTTCTGCGCGAGGGTCGGGGCAAGTGTTCCGGGCCCCTTTCCCCTGGCTTCAGCCCACCCACCCCGTGACGATTCCCACCCGGCCGGACCGACCCCGGTGCGGCGGCGGACGCCAGGGGGTGAGACGGCGAGGGTGGGACGGCGCGCGGCGGGGCCATAGACGCGACCGTGCCCCGGGCGGAGGTCGCCCGGGGCACGGTCTTCGCGTCAGCCGCCCTCGGGGGGCGGGAGCCGGATCAGGAGAAGGACCACACGTGGTCGTCCCGCTTGTTGCACTCGAAGATCGTCAGCCGGGCGTCCTTGCCGCCGCTGCCGTAGTACCCGGACACGTCCAGGCACTGGCCGGCGCTGGAGTGGCTGCGGATCCAGAACTTGCCGTCCGACCGCTTGTCCAGGTACCAGAGCTGGTTGTCGGCGTTGGTGGGGCGGCAGTGGAACTCGGACACACCGGTGCCGGCCGGCTGTCCGGCGTAGTTCGGCAGGTCCAGGCAGAGGCCGTCCTTGCTGTTGCGGATGGTGAACAGGTCCGCACCGCCGGGACCGGCCCCGGGGCGGCTCACGACGAGGTCCCACAGCTGGTTGTCCGCGGCCGTCGTGTTGCAGGTGAACTGGTTGACCGGACCGTCCACCGTGCCCTTGCCGTAGTTCGGAACGTCGGCGCACATGCCGGTCATGGCGTTCTTCAGCGGCACGTTCCGCACCGTGGCGAAGTTCGCGCTCTGCGGCAGCGCGCCCCCGGCCCGGGCCGCGGGCTTGGCGACCGGCTTGGTGACGGGCTTGGCCACGGGCGCGGCCACGGTCTCCTTCTTCGGAGCGGGCTTCGCCGTCTCGGGCGCCTTCTCCTCGACGGGGGCCGTCTTGGCCTCCTTCTTCGGAGCGGGCTTCTGCCCTTCGGTCTCCGTCGCCGGAGCGGCCTTCTCCGGTTCCGCCTCCTTCTTCTCCGCGGGCGCGGCGGGTGCCGGGTCCTTCTCCGGAGCTGCCGGGGCCGGGGCCGGGGCCTGCGCCGGTGCGGAGCGCCGCTCCTGCGCCGGGGACTGTGCCGGGGCCTGTGCCGGGGACTGTGCCGGGGCCTGTTCCTGGGGCTGCTCCTGGGGCTGCTCCTGGAGCGCGACGACGGCCGTGCCCTCCTTCGGAGCGATGCCCCTGGCCGCCTGCTCCCGGGCCTTGTCCCGCCCCGAGGACCCGTCCTGGTCGAAGACCTTCTTGTCCGCCCCGGTGTCCTGCGGCGACACGGGCTGCTCTTCGGTGGCCCGCGGCTTCTCCCCGGCCACGGCGTCCCCTCCGGTGGCCGGCCCCGCGTCGGTGCCGGTCCGCCCGCTGTTCCTCTTCTCCTCCTCGGGCCCCGGGTTCGGGCCGGTCCCCGGACGCTCGGCGCCCTCCGCCCGCCGGTCCTGCTGAGGCACCGGCCGGACGGTGGGCACGGGCTTGCGGGACGGCGCGGCCGTGGCGTAGTCGTTCCCGGACTGCCCGCCGTTGGGGGTGAGGTTCTCCACGACGGTGCCGCCCACGGGCACCTCCCGGACCGACGCCGCCTGGTTGCGCTCCTCGTCACTGCCGAGGCCGAGGAACAGGAACGGCGTACCGATGAGGACGGTCCCCGCTATCGCCGCCGCGGCCAGCAGCGGCCGGTTGGGCCGCCCGCCGGGCGGCTCGTCGGCCCTCGCGGCGGCGACCGCGCCGGTGGGGGGCGCGGACGGCGTCGCGGCGAC
>NZ_JBEOXU010000263.1:0-4751 GCF_040296725.1 Streptomyces sp. NPDC002044 | reverse complement strand
AAGCCGCCCGCCACCACGATCTTCGCGGAGGTGGTGGAGCGAGGAGCCGCTCCGCCGCTAGAGCTTGCGAAGTCCACTGAGCACCCTTTCGAGCAGTGTCACATCTGGCTGGCCGCCGGCAGACTCGTCGCCGCCGGGCTGATGAATGGCGACAAGGCCCGCCTCCGCCAAGTCGGCGACGAGGATGCGGGCGACACCAAGAGGAATGGAGAGGAGTGCCGAGATCTCCGCGACGGATTTGATCTCCTGGCACAGACGGCAGATGCGCTGGTGCTCGGGCAGCTGCCCTTGCAACCGCGCGGGATCGGCCGTGGTACTGACCAGCGCCTCGATGGCGAGCTGGTAGCGCGGCCGGGTCCGGCCGCCGGTCATCGCGTACGGACGCACCAGCGGATTGTGGGCCTTCGGAGCGGGCTGACGCGCGGCGCGCGGCGGCTGCTGCGGAGGCACCTGGGGCTGCTGGTACTGCGGGGGCTGCCCGTACGGCTGCTGGTACGGATTGTGCTCCGACACGGGCCGGCTGGGAGCAGACGGGAAGTTGAAGCGGTTCTGGTCGTGCCCACCCTGCGGCTGCTGCGCGCCGCCATAGGGATGTCCTCCGGGTGTTGTCACGTTTCCTCCTCCGACTCCAAATACGCGGTGCTCCCTGTGGTACCGCGCCACCGCACCCTATGGTGCGATGGCGCGAAACGCACTGCCTGTCTGCTAGTTGAGCAGGCTTCCCTGGAGCTCGGCGCGCAGGTCCGGGGTGAGGACACTGCCCGCGCGATCCACCAAAAGTGCCATCTCGTAGCCCACGAGGCCGATGTCACACTCGGGGTGCGCGAGCACCGCGAGGGAGGATCCGTCCGAGACGGACATGAGGAAGAGGAATCCCCGGTCCATCTCGACCACGGTCTGGTTGACGGCGCCGCCCTCGAAGATCCGGGAAGCCCCGGCGGTCAACGAGGTCAGACCGGACGCCACGGCCGACAGCTGGTCGGCGCGGTCGCGCGGGAACCCGTCGGACATCGCCAGAAGCAGTCCGTCGGCGGAGACCACCACCGTGTGCGACACCCCGGGGGTGTTGTCCACGAAATTGGTGATCAACCAGTTCAGGTTCTGTGCCGCCTGGCTCATCGGGCTCACACTAACGCTCCTGGTCATAGCTGTTACCTGACTGCTCGGAACCCGCGCTGCGTCCCTGCTGGACACCGCGCCGCAGGTTGCTCAACCTGCCGCGGACGTCCTCCGGGGCGCGGGAGACCTGTGGGCCGCCCTGCGGGGTCGTCTCCGCCGCACCCTCGACCAGGTTGGCCTTGGGTACCCGCCGAGGGAGACCGGACGGGGTGATCCCGCCCGCCTTCGGCTCACGGAGCTTGCCGGCCTGCTGCCAGCGATCGTCATTGCGCGAACGCCAGGCCGCGGTGCCTTCAGTTTCCTCCGGTGCCTTCTCCGGTTCGGCGGGCTGCTGCTGACGCTGCGGCCGCTGCTCGAAGAGGGATCCGGTGGACTCCGCTTCCTTCTGTGCCGGCTGCCACTGCTGCTGGCTGCCGCGCCGCGGCAGACCCGCTCCGGTCATCTTGTGACCGGTGTCGGCAGCGGTGTCCGGACGGTCGAAGCCTACGCGTTCCGGGGCCTGTTCGGCACCGGACGGTGATTCCGATTCGGTCCCGTAATCCTGCTGGTAGGCAGCCGGATACGTGTTCTGTCCGGGCCACTCGACCTCTGCGGACTGGGCGTCATAGCCGCCGTCGTACGCCGGGGCGGCCTGCTGCTGGTCCTGGAAGCCGGCTTCCGGATAGCCGTATCCCTGCTGCGGGTAGGCGTCGAAGCCGGGCTGTGCGCCCTGCTGCTCGTACGGGGCTTCGTAGCCCTGTTCGGGCTGCTGCTCGTAGCCCTGGTACGGCTGATACCCATGTTCAGGCTGGGGTTCCGGATACTCCGGGCCGGGGTACCCCTGCTGCTCCGGCTGCCCCTGCTGACCCGGCTCTCCGTATCCGGCCTGGGCCTCCAGCGCGGCCCGGCGCTCCTCGCGCCCCAGGGAGCGGCCGACCGGGTCGAGGTCGCGGCCTTCCGCGCCCTGCTGGTCGTACCGGGAGTCGTCGAAGCCGAGTTCCGCCGCGGTGCGCAGCGAGGGTGCCTGGAGGGCCTGCTGCGGCTGCGGGGCCTGCTGCTCCGGGATGATCTGGGAGACCGTGAAGTCGTCGTTCGGTACGACCTCGCCACCGCCACCATGGGTGATCGCGTCGGGGAGCATGACCAGCGACGTGGTGCCGGCCGCCTCGCCCGAGGGGCGCAGCTGGACGCGGATGCTGTGGCGGTCCGCCAGCCGGCCGACCACGAACAGGCCCATGCGCTGCGAGATCGCGGCGTCCACCGTCGGCGGGTTGGCCAGCTTGTGGTTGATGTCGGCGAAGTCCTCGGCGGTGAGGCCGATGCCCTTGTCGTGGATCTCGACCATGACGCGGCCGTCGGGCAGACGCGTCGCGTTGACCCGGACCTTGGTCTGCGGGGAGGAGAACGTGGTGGCGTTCTCCAGCAGCTCGGCGAGCAGGTGCACGAGGTCGGTCACGGCCTGGCCGTGGATCTCGGCGTCGGAGACGCCGGAGAGCTCGACGCGCTCGTACTGCTCCACCTCGGAGGAGGCGGCGCGCAGGACGTCGACGAGGGGGACCGGCTGGTCCCAGCGGCGGCCCGGCTCCTCGCCCGCGAGGATGAGGAGGTTCTCGCCGTTGCGGCGCATGCGGGTGGCCAGGTGGTCCAGGCGGAAGAGGTTCTCCAGCTGGTCCGGGTCGGCCTCGTTGTTCTCCAGATCGGTGATCAGGGTCAGCTGGCCCTCGATCAGGGACTGGTTGCGTATGGAGAGGTTCGTGAAGATCGCGTTGACGTTCCCTCGCAGGAGCGCCTGCTCGGCCGCGAGCCGTACCGCTTCCCGGTGGACCTGGTCGAAGGCGCGGGCGACCTCGCCGATCTCGTCCCGGGAGTCGATGGGGATCGGCCGGACACGGGTGTCCACCTTGCCCGGGTCGGTGCGCGAGAGCTGGTCGACGAGCATCGGCAGGCGCTGCTCGGCGATGTCGAAGGCGGCGCTGCGCAGACCGCGCATCGCGCGGCCCATCTGCCGGGCCATGAGGCCCGCCAGGATGAAGGCGGCGAGGAGGGCCAGGACCACGATGGCGCCGTTGGTGATCGCGTCGTTGCGGGCCTCGTCGGAGATCGCGCCGGCGTCCTTGACGGCCTTGTCGAGGAATTCCTTCTCGATCTGGTCGTACCCGTCGAACTTCGCGGTGGCGGCGTACTGCCAGGCGGTGGGCGTGGTGCCGTTCAGGGCCAGCCTGGCCTTGCTGTCGCCGCTGGCGATGGCCTCGGTCATGCCGGTGAGCGCGGAGCCGTTGACCACCGGCGGCGGCCTGAAGGCGGTGCCGGCCTGCTCCGCGGCCGACTTGGCCTCGGCGAGCTTCTCGGCACCTTCCTCGGACTTCTGGCCCATGATCTCTTTGAGGCGGTTGGTGTCCGCCTCGGTGCCCGCGGCGACGTACTCGCCGATGGCGATCTCTTCGAGGTAGGAGTACGAGGAGAAGGCGACGAGCTGGGCCTTGCGGACGTCCTCGTTGGTGCTCGGGCGGACCAGCAGGTGGGTGCCGACCGCGCGCTGCAGCGAGTTCGCCGCCTTGGCCAGCTGGATCGCGTAGACCATGCGGCCGTACGAGGTCACGTTGCCGGTGCCGAGGCCGAGCTCGTTGGCGAACTGCATCAGGTAGTGCTGGACGAGGACGTAGCCCTCTTCGGTGGGGATGGGGCCCAGCGCGCTGGGGAGGTTCTTCTTCGGGGTCTCGATCGCCGCCAGGTAGGCCGACTTGCGGACCGCGTCCAGCTTGGGCTCGTCACCGCGGAACAGCTCCAGGCGGCGTTCCAGGCCCTGCTGCTCCGGCATGTCCTGGACGGCCTTGTCGAACTTGGCCTTGGCCGCGGTGGTCGCGGCGTACGCCTTGGTGACCGCCTCGCTCTTGGTGTCGCCGCTCAGGAGCGGCTCGGCCGTGAGGTCGCGCTCGTTCAGCAGTGCCTGGCTGTACCCGGACGAGGCCTGGACGACCCTGGCTATCTTCTCGGCGTCCTGGGCTTCGTTCCAGGTGTCCACGGAGCCCTTCACCTGGAAGCCGCCCATGACCAGCCCGACGAGCGCGGGGACGAGCAGGATGGCGTTCAGGCGGGTCGGCACGCGCCAGTTGCGGGGCGCGAACCGGCTGGAGCTGCCGCTGCCCGCCGGTGGTTCCACGGGCGCGTCGACGGGCGACACGGCCGCTCTCGGCGGCGGGGTGAAGTTGCCGCGCGCGGGTTCATCCGCGGGGCTTGCGTTGCTTCGCCTCACTCGACCAACAACCTCTCCGCGGTGCTACTAGCTGGTTCGTTGAATTCCAGCACGGTTAACGGCCGTGTTCCAAACAGTTGAAATCGGCCATTCCTAGAGCCTTATGCCCCACATAAATCGGACATAAAGAGCTTCCGGCGGCAAAAATGGGGGAAGTTGTGAGCGTAGCGGCACCAACTGAACGCGCCCTGTGCCCGACCGGCGGCAATTCTCTGTCGAAACGTTATGAACGAGAGGGGCGGGCCGTGTCGCATGACACAACCCGCCCCTCCCGCACGACAGCTGAACCGTGCTATTTGAGCCGCGCCATGAGGGCGTGCTCGACGAGCGTGATGAGGGCGCTCTTGGCGTCCGCGCGGTGGCGGGCGTCGGTGGTGATGATGGGGGCGTCGGGGCCGAT
>NZ_JBEOXU010000262.1:0-4753 GCF_040296725.1 Streptomyces sp. NPDC002044 | reverse complement strand
CCTCGGCGTGGCGGGCCGGCCGCTCGGGCCTGGACGGCCCGCTCCTGCACCCGCGCACGATGCGGGAGACGTCGCCCGCCGGAGCCGTCGAGGCGCTCTACGCCCATGTGCGGGAAGCCCTCACCGACCACGGCGACGACGAACGCGTCCGGGAGGGCGTCGCCCGCCTCTTGGAGCACGGCAACGGGGCACGCGTCCAGCGCGAGCTGCTGCGTACCGAAGGGGACCTCGCGGCCGTGGTCACGCGGTGCGCGCGGCTCACGACGCCCCCGGCCGGCTGACGGAGCCCCGGAGAAGGTCCGGTCACCGCAGCGGAGCCGCCGCGCGCCGGGCGCGGCTTGGTGCGAACCCACGGACGCGCCGCCGCGGAGGCCGGGAATCTCATGGTTTCACCCAGTGGGTCTGCGGAGCCGCCCCCGGATACGTTCGCCACGTTCCGGAATCCGTGGAGGGGGCATCGTGGGCGCTGTGACATCCGTGCTGGTGGCGGCGGTCCTGTGGGGAACGGTGGGGCCCGCGCAGATCTGGGCCGACGCGGGGATGCCGCCGGTGGCGCTCGGCGCCGCCCGGATGCTGCTGGGCGGGCTGGTGCTGAGCGTACTGACGGTGCGCCCGGCGGGGCTGCGCACGCTGGTGCGTCCCGGGGTCCGCCGCTGGGTGGGGCTGTCCGTCCTGGTCACGGCGGGCTTCCAGGTCTGCTTCCTGGAGTCGGTCGAGCGCTGCGGGGCCGCGCTGGCGACCGCGGCGGCCTTCGGGACCGTACCCGTCGTCAGCGGGGTGTGCGCCCGCCTGCTCTCCGGCGAGCGGATGACGCGGCGCTGGCTGTGGGGGACGGCCTGCGCGGTCGCCGGCATCGGGTTCCTGCTGCTGCCGGGCAGCGGGGCGCGGGCGGACGTGCCCGGCGTGGTCTGCGCGGTGGTGGCCGGGGCGAGCTTCGGCGTCTACATAGCGGCGGCCGGGGAACTCGGTGCGAGGGGCGCGGACCTCGCCGCGGCGGCGCCCGTGAGCGTCCTGTGCGCGGGGCTGCTGGTCTCCCCGTTCCTGGTCGCGTCCCCGGAAGGGCTGGCCGACCCGCGCGCGCTCGCACTGATCGGCTGGCTCGGGCTCGGCACCACGGCGCTCGGCTACCTGCTGTTCACGCGGGGCGTCGGCAGGCTCGGCGCCGCCACCACCGGGACGCTGAGCCTGACCGAGCCACTGGTCGCCACCCTGCTCGGGGTCGCACTGCTGGGCGAGCGGCCCGGTCCGCGCGCCGCCGCCGGCGGGGTCCTGCTGCTGGGCGGGCTGGTCCTCGTGTCCCTGCCGCCCGGGCGGCGGAATCGGGCCGGGGCGAAGCGGGCCGGGCCGGAGCGGGCTCCGGCCGAGCCGGCCCCGCCGGGACCGGATCCGGCGGAACCGGCTCGGGCGCCCGCGCCGGGATGACCGGCCCGCGGGCGCCGCGCCGGGCGGGGCGAGCGGCTCAGCGGTCCCGGTAGGAGGACATCTCGTCCCGCACCCGGGACGAGAAGAACATCGGGCCCACCGCGTCGGCCCAGGCCATCCCCTCCGGCGTCAGCGCCAGTGTCCCCGCCTGCTCCCGGAGCCAGTTCTTCCCCAGCAGGGCGTCCAGCTCGCGGGCGAAGTCGTCCTTGAAGCGCGTCGTGAACCGCCGCTCGTAGTCGGCCACCCGCAGCCCCGTCGACTCCAGCAGGTGCTGCAGCACGTACATCCGGCGCCGCTCGCCGCCGTCCATCCGGAAGGCCCACCGCGCCCGCTCGAACCGTGCGGTCGGGGTCGCGATGTAGTCGTCGATGATGCGGCGGACCTCGGGCACCGCGACCGCGTAGTCGGTGGTGTAGTGCAGCTCGCCGGTGAAGGAACGGGCCCCCACGCCGAGCCCGACCATGCCGGCCTGCTGGTTGTACTCGCTGATGCCGCTGCCGTCGGTGTCCTCCAGAGCGGCGGTGCCGACGCGCCGGAAGACCCGCATCGAGGTCTGCTCGTACCCGGCGGACAGCAGGTGGTCACGGCCGTAGCGGTACAGCCGCAGACGCTGCTCGTTCCAGTCCTCGGGCGTCGCGGCGTGGCGGCCGCTGAGCCCGGTCAGCGGGCGTACGTAGAGGGGGTACAGGTAGACCTCCTCCGGCTCCCAGGCGAGCGCGGCGTCCAGGGACACCTTGAACGTCCGCTCGGTCTGGCCCTCGATGCCGTAGATGAGGTCGATGTTGAGGATCGGGAACCCGGCCGCCTTCAGCCGGGCGAGCGCGACCTCGACCTCCTCGCGCTTCTGCGGGCGGACGGCCGCGCGCGCCTCCTCGTCGATGAAGCTCTGCACGCCGATGCTCAGCCGCGTCGCGCCCCGCTCGGCCAGGACCGCGATCCGGTCCGCGGTCGCCGTGGCGGGCGAGGTCTCCACCGACCAGGACGAGGTCTTGAGGTCGGCGCCCATGACGTGCTCGCAGATGTCGCACAGCCGGGTCAGTTCGGCCGCCGTCAGGTAGGTGGGGGTGCCCCCGCCGAACGCCGCGAGCGGGAACCGTATCTCCTCACCCCGCGCCTCCAGCGCCCGCCTCGTCACCCGGGCCTGACGCTCCAGGGTGCCGAGGAAGTCCCGGGTGACGTCCTCGGGCGCCCCGGTCCGGGTGAAGAGGTTGCAGAAGCCGCACCTCATCTCGCAGAAGGGCACGTGCACGTAGAGGGACAGGGCGTCGAGCCGCTCCGCGGACCACAGGTCGCTGAGCAGCGGCCCGTCCTCCAGGAGCCGGTAGGCCTTCTGGTGCGGATAGGCGTACACGTACTGCTCGTACGGGGTCTGCGGCTCGGCGGCGGGGAGACGGCGGGGAAACGCGGGCACGGGAAGCGGAACGGTGGTCGTCATAGCGGAACGTGACTCACTTTCAGAAGTGATCGTGATCGCCGTACGTGACACCGCGTCACCATATGGTGGCGCCGCGCTTCCCTTCTGTAGTGGGAACCGCATAAAACGGGTTTGTCGGCATGGAGGTTCACATGCACTTTTCGCGATGAGCCCGTCGAGGTGGCGGCGCGGCGGCGGGTGGGGTTCCGTGTCCGGCATGACACGACTCCTCATCGCCGCGGGAGGTGGCGGCGACGCCATCACGGCGGCCGTGGTGCACACGGCCCTGCACGGCGCGGGGACCCCCGCCCTGGTGCTGACGTACGCCTGGGAGCGCCTCGTCGTCGATCCCGTGCCGGGGCCGCGCCGCGCGACCGACTTCACCGGCACCGAAGCCGCCGCCCCCGACCTCGCCCTGGTCACGCCCCGCACCGCGCCGATCGCTCCGGCGGGCTCGCTGATCCCGCGCCTGGCAGCCGGGCTGGAGCCGAGGCTGGGGCTGCTCGACCCGTACGGGGGCACCCGCGGCCTGGCCCGGCAGATCCGCGCGGCCGCCCGCTGGTGCCGGGCCGGGCGCATCGACCTCGTGGACGTCGGCGGCGACATCGCGGCACGGGGGGACGAGCCCACCCTCCGCAGTCCGCTCGGCGACGCCCTGGCCCTCGCGGCCTGCGCGGCGACGGGCCTCGCCACCACCGTGTACGTCGCCGGCCCCGGCCTCGACAACGAGGTGCCCCTGACAGAGCTCCTGCCGAGGCTCGGACCGCCCGCGTTCGCCCTGACCGCCCCGCACACCGAGGGCGTGCTGCCCGTCTTCGACTGGCATCCGTCCGAGGCGAGCGCCCTGCTCGTCGCGGCGGCCCGCGGCGTACGCGGATCCTGCGGGACCCGGGACGCACCCCGCCCCGTCCTCCTGGACGACTCGGCGTGCCAGGTCCACCGCCTCACCCTCGACGCGGCCCTCGCCCTCAGCCCCCTGGCCCGCGCCCTCGCCGGCTCCACGAGCCTGGACGACGCCGAGGCCGCGTCCCGCGAGGTGTGCGGCTTCTCGGAGATCGAGCGGGAACGCCACCGGGCGGCGCGTCCCGGGCCGCCGCACAGGCCGCACACGCCGCACCCGTCGCTGGCGTCGCGTGGGTCCCGCGACGCCGAGACCGTCCTGGCCCGGTTCACGGCCTGGAAACGCGACCTGCTCGCCGACGGCCTCGCGTACGTCACCTCGCGCAGGATCACCGAGGACCTCGGCCTGAGCGCCCCGGAGGCCCGGTCGCTGCTCGGTACCCCGCGCGCGGCCGCCTCCCCGCGGCGGGCGGCGCCGCTGTGGGGGCTGGCGTAGGGCTCGGCCCGCACGACCCGCACGACCCGCACGACCCGTACGCCCCCGGACCGCCCCGACCGCCCGTGATGCGGCCGTCACCCACATGAGGGTTCGGCGCCGCGACTCGGTGGGCACGGCTACGGTCGTGAATCGGCGGGCGCTCGCACCAGTCGGGGAGCACCGCCTGTGAGGCGACGGACGGCCCCGAACCGTCCGTCGCCCCCGTGGCCCCGGTGCGCGACCGGGGCCACGCGCAGCCGGTGGCCGTCCGCTCCCGCATACGGGTGATCTCCGGACCGCGCCCGTCACGCGGATGCGGGTGGATTGTCATACGGGTATGACGACTTCGCGCACGATGTCCCGGCTGTCGGCCCGGGAGACCGCCCAGAACGCCCTTCCCGCGCCGGGTGAACGACGCAGGCTCCGCGAACTGTGGGACCTCACCCCACAGCAGGTGGCCACGGCCTTCGGCGTACGGGCGGCCACGGTCCGCTCCTGGGAGTCGGGGCGCAGCGAGCCGAAGGGACAACGCCGGGACGCCTACCGGCGCTTCCTCCAGGGCCTCGCCCAGCGCGCCGACCTCCGGCCCCGGCCCGCCG
>NZ_JBEOXU010000261.1:1624-4838 GCF_040296725.1 Streptomyces sp. NPDC002044 | reverse complement strand
TTCAGAACTAACACAGTGGACGCGAGCAACTGAGGACAAGCCCTCGGCCTATTAGTACCAGTCAGCTTCACCCGTTACCGGGCTTCCACATCTGGCCTATCAACCCAGTCGTCTACTGGGAGCCTTACCCTCTCAAGGAGGTGGGAATACTCATCTTGAAGCAGGCTTCCCGCTTAGATGCTTTCAGCGGTTATCCCTCCCGAACGTAGCCAACCAGCCATGCCCTTGGCAGGACAACTGGCACACCAGAGGTTCGTCCGTCCCGGTCCTCTCGTACTAGGGACAGCCCTTCTCAATATTCCTACGCGCACAGCGGATAGGGACCGAACTGTCTCACGACGTTCTAAACCCAGCTCGCGTACCGCTTTAATGGGCGAACAGCCCAACCCTTGGGACCGACTCCAGCCCCAGGATGCGACGAGCCGACATCGAGGTGCCAAACCATCCCGTCGATATGGACTCTTGGGGAAGATCAGCCTGTTATCCCCGGGGTACCTTTTATCCGTTGAGCGACGGCGCTTCCACAAGCCACCGCCGGATCACTAGTCCCGACTTTCGTCCCTGCTCGACCCGTCGGTCTCACAGTCAAGCTCCCTTGTGCACTTACACTCAACACCTGATTGCCAACCAGGCTGAGGGAACCTTTGGGCGCCTCCGTTACTCTTTAGGAGGCAACCGCCCCAGTTAAACTACCCATCAGACACTGTCCCTGATCCGGATCACGGACCGAGGTTAGACATCCAGCACGACCAGAGTGGTATTTCAACGGCGACTCCACAACCACTGGCGTGGCTGCTTCAAAGTCTCCCACCTATCCTACACAAGCCGAACCGAACACCAATATCAAACTATAGTAAAGGTCCCGGGGTCTTTCCGTCCTGCTGCGCGAAACGAGCATCTTTACTCGTAGTGCAATTTCACCGGGCCTATGGTTGAGACAGTCGAGAAGTCGTTACGCCATTCGTGCAGGTCGGAACTTACCCGACAAGGAATTTCGCTACCTTAGGATGGTTATAGTTACCACCGCCGTTTACTGGCGCTTAAGTTCTCAGCTTCGCCACACCGAAATGTGACTAACCGGTCCCCTTAACGTTCCAGCACCGGGCAGGCGTCAGTCCGTATACATCGCCTTACGGCTTCGCACGGACCTGTGTTTTTAGTAAACAGTCGCTTCTCGCTGGTCTCTGCGGCCACCCCCAGCTCACGGAGTAAATCCGATCACCAGTGATGGCCCCCCTTCTCCCGAAGTTACGGGGGCATTTTGCCGAGTTCCTTAACCATAGTTCACCCGAACGCCTCGGTATTCTCTACCTGACCACCTGAGTCGGTTTAGGGTACGGGCCGCCATGAAACTCGCTAGAGGCTTTTCTCGACAGCATAGGATCATCCACTTCACCACAATCGGCTCGGCATCAGGTCTCAGCCTTAATGAGGGACGGATTTGCCTACCCCTCGGCCTACACCCTTACCCCGGGACTACCACCGCCCGGGCTGGACTACCTTCCTGCGTCACCCCATCGCTTACCTACTACCACCTTGGGCCGGCGGCTCCACCACTTTCCCTTGCCCGAAGGCTCCGGAACGGCTTCACGGCCTTAGCATCAATGGATTCGATACTGGGCGTTTCAAAGCGGGTACCGGAATATCAACCGGTTGTCCATCGACTACGCCTGTCGGCCTCGCCTTAGGTCCCGACTTACCCTGGGCAGATCAGCTTGACCCAGGAACCCTTAGTCAATCGGCGCACACGTTTCTCACGTGTGTATCGCTACTCATGCCTGCATTCTCACTCGTGAACCGTCCACAACTAGCTTCCGCTGCTGCTTCACCCGGCACACGACGCTCCCCTACCCATCACAGCGGGCGTTGGCCCTCATGCTGCAATGACACGACTTCGGCGGTACGCTTGAGCCCCGCTACATTGTCGGCGCGGAATCACTTGACCAGTGAGCTATTACGCACTCTTTCAAGGGTGGCTGCTTCTAAGCCAACCTCCTGGTTGTCTCTGCGACTCCACATCCTTTCCCACTTAGCGTACGCTTGGGGGCCTTAGTCGATGCTCTGGGCTGTTTCCCTCTCGACCATGGAGCTTATCCCCCACAGTCTCACTGCCACGCTCTCACTTACCGGCATTCGGAGTTTGGCTAAGGTCAGTAACCCGGTAGGGCCCATCGCCTATCCAGTGCTCTACCTCCGGCAAGAAACACGTGACGCTGCACCTAAATGCATTTCGGGGAGAACCAGCTATCACGGAGTTTGATTGGCCTTTCACCCCTAACCACAGGTCATCCCCCAGGTTTTCAACCCTGGTGGGTTCGGTCCTCCACGAAGTCTTACCTCCGCTTCAACCTGCCCATGGCTAGATCACTCCGCTTCGGGTCTAGAGCGTGCAACTCAATCGCCCTATTCGGACTCGCTTTCGCTACGGCTTCCCCACACGGGTTAACCTCGCTACACACCGCTAACTCGCAGGCTCATTCTTCAAAAGGCACGCAGTCACGACCGGTGTTCCGAAGAACAACGGCGACGCTCCCACGGCTTGTAGGCACACGGTTTCAGGTACTATTTCACTCCGCTCCCGCGGTACTTTTCACCATTCCCTCACGGTACTATCCGCTATCGGTCACCAGGGAATATTTAGGCTTAGCGGGTGGTCCCGCCAGATTCACACGGGATTTCTCGGGCCCCGTGCTACTTGGGAGATTCTTAAGCAAGCCGCTGATGTTTCGTCTACGGGGGTCTTACCCTCTACGCCGGACCTTTCGCATGTCCTTCGACTACATCAACGGTTTCTGACTCGCCGACCGGCCGGCAGACCGATCAAAAGAATTCCCACAACCCCGCATGCGCAACCCCTGCCGGGTATCACACGCATACGGTTTGGCCTCATCCGGTTTCGCTCGCCACTACTCCCGGAATCACGGTTGTTTTCTCTTCCTGCGGGTACTGAGATGTTTCACTTCCCCGCGTTCCCTCCACACTGCCTATGTGTTCAGCAGTGGGTGACAGCCCATGACGACTGCCGGGTTTCCCCATTCGGACACCCCCGGATCAAAGCTCAGTTGGCAGCTCCCCGGGGCCTATCGCGGCCTCTCACGTCCTTCATCGGTTCCTGGTGCCAAGGCATCCACCGTGTGCCCTTAAAAACTTGGCCTACAGATGCTCGCGTCCACTGTGTAGTTCTCAAACAACGACCAGCCACCCATCACCCCAT
>NZ_JBEOXU010000260.1:0-4940 GCF_040296725.1 Streptomyces sp. NPDC002044 | reverse complement strand
TGGTACACCGCCGCCGCCACCCTGTTCCTGAACACCGGGGACGCGCTGCTCCGCGGACACCTGGTGTACGCACTGCTCCACGCCATCGCTCCGGTCCTGCTGATCATCACTGCGGAGACCGGTCTCCGGCCCGGCCGGACCCGGTGGGTCGAACCGTGCCCGTCGGCTGCCCGTCAGCGGCTGTAGACGCCGACCTCGTTGAGCGAGTAGCCCCACTGGGTGCCGCGCCCCGTCCCGTGGACGCGCACGTAGCGCGCCGACGTCCCGGAGAACTGCGCGGTGTCCAGGCCGCCGTCACCGGCGGTGGTGGACCAGACGGTCCGCCAGTCCGTGCCGTCGGCGGAGACCTCGATGCGGTACGCCCTGGCGTGCGCGCGCTCCCAGTCGAGGGTGACGCGTCCGACCAGGGTCGGGGACCCGAGGTCGACCTGCAGCCACTGGTCGTCGCTCCAGTTGCTGGCCCAGCGGGTGCCCCGGTCACCGTCGACGGCCCGGCCGGGGGCGTAGCTCGTGAACGGGTTCCACTCGGCGGAGCTGGCCGTCGCGGGCGCGCGGGCCGCGAGGTTCACGCCGGCCTTGTGCTTCTCGGAGCCGCCCCAGGTGCCGAGGTAGGACTCGGCGCCCTTGAAGAGGTCGTCCACGACGCCCTGGCCGCCGGTGATCCGGACGTCCTCGATCCAGTCGGGGACCAGGCCGTAGTGGGAGGCGCCGTCGGTGTTGAGGTCCCAGGTGCGCTGCCCGGTGGTCTGCTTGTCGATGACCGATCCGCCGTCGGTGCTGCGGAAGGGGTACCGCACCGGGTTGGGGGTGCCGGCGCCGCGAGGGCCGGGCCAGCCGCCGACGCCGTTCATGTCGGTGCCGTATCCGTAGCCGACGCCGTACTTGTCGCGCAGGGCGTCCGTGCGCTTGGCCTCGGCGCTGAACGCCTCGGAGCCGTTCATGTACTGGGCGGCGAACCCGCCGAGCTTGTAGAGGCGCTCGGTCCAGTCCATGTCCATCCAGCTGTGCGAGGAGATGACGCCCGGGTAGGACTCGGACTCCAGGATGTCGAAGGCCCGGCCCGCGGCCTTGACGCTCATGTGGTCGATCTCCAGCATCATCTTGCGTTTCATCATGCCGCGTACGGCGTACTCGCCGAGGTCGGTGAGGCCGCGGGTGTTGCACTGCGCGTCGGCGGCGTACGCCGGTACGGACACGCCCGCCGGGAGCTGCTTCTCCGCGGACGCGGCGGCCGCCAGGCCGATCGGGTTGTCGCGCTGCGGGCCGGTGCACCGCTCGGTCTGCCAGAAGGTGCCGGTCGACAGGAACTGGCCGACGTTGATGGCCGTGCCCAGGGCGCCCGAGTCGAAGCGGACCCCGCACAGCGCGTTGTCGAACTTGTGGCACAGGAACATGCTGCGCACGCCCAGGGCGTGGAGCTCGTCCAGGCCGCGGTCGACGTCGGCGCGGCTGCACTGGGCGATGTCGAGGACCTGCTTGCAGCCGAAGGGCTCGGAGGTCTCGACGCCGAGGACGACGGCCAGCTTGCCCTGCTCGATGACCTGGCGGGCCTGCGTGGAGTCGGTGACGATCCGGAACCAGCCCTTGCCGGGGCCGCCGTACATCTTGTCGATGTAGCCCTGCATGTCGTACGTCTTCTGCGCCTCCAGGCGGATGGCGGTCATCTCGTCGCAGCCGCGGTCCTTGAAGAAGTAGACCGAGCAGATGACCCCGTTGGTGACGAGGTCGTTGACGAGGATCCGCTGGCCGCCGCGCCAGGCCCGCTCGACCCAGGCGTAGTAGTTCTGCTGGTGGGTCAGCGAGTCGTGGGCGGGCCAGTCCTTGAAGGTCGGCCAGCCGTCGGGGTCGTGCTTTCCGTCGCCGCCGTTGGTGATGTAGTCGAAGATCGCGAGGGTGCCGTCGGGGTAGTGCTCCGGACAGTCCTTGAGGGCGTCGGTGATGCCCTGTTCGGAGAACGGCTTGCCGCAGATCAGGCGTCCGCCGAAGCCCTCGTTGGACATCAGGTGGTCGTGGGCGTCGACGAACCCGCGGACCTTGCCCTGGGCGTCGGTGCCCTTGAAGGGCTCGCCGGTGACGTTGATGGCGGAGTCGGGGGCGGGCCGCGCGGTCGGGTTCCACCAGCCGGGGTCGGCGGCGGAGGAGGCGGGTGCGAGGCCGAGCAGCAACGCCGCCACGGCGAGGCACAGCGTCAGCAGGCCGAACGGGCCTGGTCTGCGGCGGGCGGGGTGGGTCATCGTCATCACCGTGTCTTCGGTCGGCGGAGCGCGCGGTCTGGGGGTACCGGAACCGTCGGGGGACACGGCCAACCCCGGACAGGGCGTTGACATGTTCCTCACAATCGGTGCGTCGAGAATGGCTACCGCCGGGTACGGAGTCAAGGGTCCGGGACAGATGACCTGACGGATCGTCGGATTGCCCGGACGGAACACCTCCGCGCCGCCCCACCGGTCCCGCCCCGCACACCGGGCGGGCGCCGGGGGCGCCGGGCCGCGCCTCCTACGCCGCGCCCGCGCCCGCCTCCTACGCCGCGCCGCCCCGGCCCGCCGCGGCGAGCGCCGCCCGCGCGAAGGCCCGTACCGCGCCGGAGTTGTCGGCGGCGCGCCACACCAGGCCGTAGCCGACCGGCTCCGCGTCCGCGAACGGCACGTACGCCACCCCCGGGCGGGCGTAGTACGTCGCCGTGTGCGCCGACGTCAGCAGCGCGCCCCGGCCCGCGGCGACCTGCATCAGCGCCTCCTGCATGTTCGTCACCTCCGGCCCCCGCCGGATCGGCCGGCCGCCGGGGGTGCGCGCCGGCGCCTGGTGCTCGCGCCGGTACGGGGGCAGGTCCCCGGCGACCGCCAGCAGCGGCACCCCGGCCAGCTCCTCCAGCGAGACCGCCTCCCGCGCGGCCAGCGGGTGCCCGGCGGCCACCGCCAGCACCCGCGCCTCGGTGAGCAGCGCGGGACCTTCGCCGAGGTCGGCCTCCCGTACCGGGAACTCCGCGAACTGCACGTCGAAGTCCCCGCTGCGCAGCTGCCCGTACGGGTCGGACAGCGGCACCTCGCACACCTCGACCGCCAGCCCGGGATGGGTGGCCCGCAGCGCTTCGGCGGCCTTGAGGACCAGCTCCCCGGCGGGCGGGGTGGTGAAGCCGACGTGCAGGACTCCGTCGGCGGCGCGCGCCGTGGCCGCCGCCCGCTCCAGCGCCCGGGCGATGCCCCGGTGGTGGGGTTCGAGGTCGGCGCGCAGCTGGCGGCCGAGGGCGGTGAGGGTGACGCTGCGGCTGGTACGCAGGAACAGCGGGGCGCCGACGCGCCGTTCCAGCCGCTGGACGAGCTGACTGACGCGGGCCCGCGAGAGCAGCATGCGCTCGGCGGTCCGGCCGAAGTGCAGTTCCCCGGCGAGGATCAGGAAGCAGTCCAGCTCGTCGCGGTCGGTAAGCATGACTGAACGAACGTTGCGTTCTTCGGCGTTGTTCCCCCCGGGACGGCGGGCGAGGGTGGTCTGACCGGCAACGGTCATCCCCTTCAACCCCCTTCTGCGAGGACACCCATGTCCAGTCCCATCCGCGGCCGCCGCCTGGGCGTGCTGCTCGTCCTGTGCGGCGCGATCTTCCTCGAAGGCATCGACGTCGCGATGCTGAACGTCGCCCTTCCCTCCATCCGCGCCGACCTCGGCCTGGCGACCGGCGAGCTCCAGTGGGTGATGAGCGCCTACGTCCTCGGCTACGGCGGCTTCATGCTGCTGGGCGGCCGGGCCGCCGACCTGTTCGGGCGGCGCCGGATGTTCGTCGGCTGGCTGACCGTCTTCCTGGTCTTCTCCGGCCTCGGCGGACTCGCCACCGAGGGCTGGCAGCTGATCGCCGCCCGGTTCGTGACGGGTGTCGCCGCCGCCTTCATGACCCCCGCCGGGCTGTCGGTCATCACCACCGGCTTCGACGAGGGTCCGCAGCGCGACAAGGCCCTGCTGGTGTACTCCGGCACGGCCGCCGCCGGGTTCTCCATCGGCCTGGTCGCGGGCGGGCTGCTCACCTCCGCCGGCTGGCGCTGGGTGTTCTTCGCGCCGGTGGTGCTGGCCGCGGTGATCCTGGTGGGCGCCGTGGCCCTCGTACCGAAGTCGCCGAAGCCGCGGCGGGCGGCCGGGCAGCGGCTCGACCTGGCCGGCGGGCTGCTGGTGACCTCGGCGGTGGTGCTGCTGGTGCTCGGCGTGGAACGCGCCGCGCACGCCGGGGCCGCGTGGACCGCCGCGACGGTCGGTGCGGGGCTGGCACTGCTGGCGCTGTTCGCCGCGGTCGAGCGGCGGGCTCCCGAACCGCTGGTCCGCCCCGGGGTGCTGCGGTCGCGGCCGCTGCTGCGGGCGAACGCCGCCGGGCTGCTGTTCTCGGGCGCCTTCTTCGGCTTCCAGTTCCTGGTGGTCCTCTACCTCCAGGAGGTGCGCGGCTGGTCCACGCTCCAGACCAGCCTGGCGATGCTGGTCATCGGCATCGACGCGGCGCTCTCGCCCACGGTGGTGCCGAGGCTGGTGGCCCGCTTCGGCAACGGCCGGCTGATCTTCGCCGGCCTGCTCCTCGCGGCCCTCGCCTACGGGCTCTTCCTGCCGCTCGGCGCCGACTGGAGCTACCTGGTGATGCTGCCGAGCCTGATCCTGCTGGGTCTCGCCTTCGCCCTGGTCTACGGGCCGCTGACCATCGTGGCGACCGAGGACGTCGCGGAGGAGGACCAGGGCCTCGCCGGCGGGCTGCTGTACACGTCGTTCCAGTTCGGCGCGGCGCTCGGCCTGTCCGCGGTGACCGCGGTGTCGGCCTCGTACGCCGATCCGCTGGACGGGTACCGGGCCGCGCTGCTGGTGCCGTTCGCGGCGGTCCTGGCGGCGGCCGCGGTCACCGCGGCGGGGCTGCGCCGGCCGGCCGCGCCCCCGGTGGCGGCGGGCGCGGCGGAAGCGGCCGCGGCCCCCGGGCC
>NZ_JBEOXU010000259.1:0-4944 GCF_040296725.1 Streptomyces sp. NPDC002044 | reverse complement strand
GCCTCGGTCACCCTGCTCCCGGCCCTGCTCTCGTACATCGGGATGCGCGCGCTGTCCCGCCGCGAGCGCCGCAGGCTCGCCGCCGAGGGGCCGCGGCCCGAGCGGACCACCGGGTTCGCCGCCCGCTGGTCCGCCTTCGTGGAACGCCGCCCCAAGCTGCTGGGCGCCGTCGCCACCGTGGTCATGCTCGTGCTGGCCCTGCCCACCTTCTTCCTCCACCTCGGCACCTCCGACCAGGGCAACAACCCGGCCGGCTCCACCACCCGGCAGGCGTACGACCTGCTGGCCCAGGGGTTCGGCCCCGGTACGAACGGCCCGCTGACCGTCGTCGCCCGTCTCGACGGGGCCGGGGACCGGCTTGCCGCCGGCCGGCTCGCCGAAGCGCTCCGTACGACGCAGGGCGTGGCCTCCGCCGGCCCGGCCGTCCTCAACCGGAGCGGGGACACGGCGGTGGTGAGCGTCGTACCGGAGTCCGCCCCCCAGTCCCGGGCCACGAGCGACCTCGTCGACACCCTGCGCACGGACGTCGTCCCGCGCGCCGCGGAAGGCAGCTCCATGCGGGTCCACGTGGGCGGGGTGACGGCCGGCTACGACGACTTCGCCGAAGTCATCGTCGGCAAGCTGCCGCTGTTCGTCGGGGTGGTCATCACCCTCGGCTGCGTCCTGCTGCTGCTGGCCTTCCGGTCCGTCGGCATCCCGCTCAAGGCCGCCGTCATGAACGTCGCCGCCGTCGCCTCCTCCTTCGGCGTGGTCGTGGCGGTGTTCCAGTGGGGCTGGGGGAGCGAGCTGCTCGGCCTGGGCAGCGCCGGGCCGATCGAACCCTTCCTGCCCGTGATCATGGTGTCGGTGCTCTTCGGCCTCTCCATGGACTATCAGGTCTTCCTCGTCAGCCGGATGTACGAGGAATGGCTGGAGACCGGCGACAACCGGCGCGCCGTCCGCGTCGGCCTCGCGGAGACCAGCCGGGTCATCAACTCGGCGGCCGTCATCATGATCTCGGTCTTCCTCGCCTTCGTCCTCAGCGGCGACCGGATCATCGCGATGTTCGGCATCGCGCTCGCGGTCGCCGTGGCCCTGGACGCCTTCGTGCTGCGCACCCTGCTCGTCCCGGCCCTGATGCACCTGCTCGGCGGCGCGAACTGGTGGCTGCCGGGCTGGCTGGAGCGCCGGCTGCCGCGGATCAGCATCGAGCCCCCCGAACGCCGCCCGGGCGCGGTGCCGCCGGCGCGGCGGCCGGGTGCGGAACCCGCCGCGGAGCCGGTCTCCGGCCCGGTCTCCGGTCCGGCCGCGCGGAAGGACGACGCCGAGCGCGCCACCGCGGCCAGGTGATCCGGTCCACCGCCGTGAGCGGGCCCCGGACGTAGCCGTGGCCCTGGCCGGCGGCGGCCGCGGGGGCGTCGGGAGCCACGTTTCAAGCCCGGCCCGCCGTTCGCGCCGAATTCTCATGGACCTCTCAGACAGGCCGCCTACCGTGCCCGGCATGGACACCAAGAAGACCCCCGCCCCGAACGCCCCCGAGGCGGAGACCACCCCCACCGACCTCACGAAGGCCGAGGCCCCCCAGCCCGCCGGGGCCGAGACCACGACCGCGAGCGAGACCGCGCCCGCGTCCGCGCCCGCGAACGCCGACGGGACCGCGCCCGCGAACGACGCCGAGCTCACGGACCGGGACCTCGACGACGACGCGTTCGACGAGGAGGACGCCGACGAGGAGGCGCGATCCGGCGGCGTCGGCGCCGCCGCGTCCGCCATCGTGGCCGCGGGCCTCGGGCTCGTCGCGCTCAGCGGCAGCTGGGGCTCCCGCGTCCTCGCCGAGCGCCAGACCCTCATAGGCCAGATCCAGGGCGACAAGTCGGCCCCGCCGGCGGACCAGATCTCCGCCCTGTACGGCGACGCCTGGCAGCTCACCGCCCTCGCCAACGGCGTCCTGTCCACCCTCGCCCTGCTCGTCGCCGTCTTCGTCCTGGCCCGCCCGGCCTTCGGCGCCCCCGGCCGCACCCTCCCGGCCTGGGTCCGGTCCGTCGCCTGGGCGGCCGTCGTCCTCGGCGGCCTCGGCATCCTCGTCTTCGGCGCGATGTACTTCCTCCCGCTCCCGTCGGTCCCGGCGACCCCCGCGCCCTGACCCGTCCGCCCGTCCGGGGCCCGGCCCCCGGACGGCGCCGCCTAAGGCCCCCTCAGGGCCGCGGCGGCCCGGACTAAGGCGCCCCGCCCCGTACGGATGCGGCATGCGCCCGATGTGCCGGCACCCCCTGGGACGCGAATCTTGGACCACACCGAACGAGGTGCCCGAGAACAACGCGACCAGGAGCACGAGATGTTCGAGTACGAGATGGCAGCCGCCCGCACCGCCGAGCTCATCCGCGAGGCCGACGCGTACCGCCTGGCCCGGGAGGCGAAGAGGGCGCAGCGCCGCGCCCCCTCCCGGAGCCAGGAACCCGAAGGGGCGGTGAGAGGGCACCGGGGCCGCTTCGCCCGCGCCGCGTAGCCCGCGCCCCAGACCCCGCGAGGACCGGCACGTGAGGGGCCGCGCACCGATATCGGGTGCCGCCGGACAGGGCGCCTGTGCGATGCTCGGCGACGTGGAGACCAGATCCGTCAGCCCGGTGTTCGTCGGCCGAGCCGACGAACTGGCAGCGCTCACCGACGCCCTGACGCGCGCCGGGGGCCGGGAACCGCAGGCCCTGCTCATCGGGGGAGAGGCCGGGGTCGGCAAGACCCGCCTCACCGAGGAGTTCCTCTGCGAGGCGGACCGCCGTGGCGCCGTGGTCGCCGTCGGAGGCTGTGTGGAGATCGGGGCGGAGGGACTTCCCTACGCCCCGTTCTCGACGGCCCTGCGCACCCTGAACCGTCTCCTCCCCGGCGAGCTGGCCGCCGCGGCCGCCGGCCAGGAGGACGAACTCGCCCGCATCCTCCCCGAACTCGGCGACACCCCCCGGGGCCCGCACGACGAGGAGAGCACCGCCCGCCTCTTCGAGCTGACCGCCCGGATGCTGGAGCGGCTCGCCGCCGACCGCACCGTCGTCCTCGTCCTGGAGGACCTCCACTGGGCGGACACCTCCACCCGGCACCTGCTGTCCTACCTCTTGCGCACCCTCGCCAGCGGCCGGCTCGTCGTCGTCGCCACCTATCGCGCGGACGACGTCCACCGCCGCCACCCCCTGCGCCCGCTGCTGGCCGAACTGGACCGGCTGCGGACCGTCCGGCGCATCGAGCTGCCCCGCTTCAACCGGGCCGAAGTACGCCGCCAGCTCGTCGGCATCCTCGCCTCGCAGCCCGAGGAGGGCTTCGTCGACTCCGTCTTCGAACGGTCCGACGGCAACGCCTTCTTCGTCGAGGAACTCGTCGCCTCCCGGGCGAGCGGCTGCCGGACCGGGCTCACCGAGTCCCTGCGCGACCTGCTCCTCGTCCGCGTGGAGGTCCTCCCGGACGAGGCCCAGCGCGTCGTCACCCTCGTCGCCGAGGGCGGCTCCACCGTGGAGTACCCGCTGCTGCGCGCCGTCGCCGGACTCACCGAGGACCGGCTGATCGAGGCGCTGCGCGCCGCCGTCGGCGCCAACATCCTGCACGCCACCGCCGACGGCGACGGGTACCGCTTCCGCCACTCGCTGGTCCGCGAAGCCGTCAGCGACGACCTGCTGCCCGGCGAACGCTCCCGCCTCAATCGCCGCTACGCCGAAGCCCTGGAGGGCGACGACGCGCTGATCCGCGCCGAGGAACGCGTCATCCGGCTGGCCAGCTACTGGTACCACGCGAACGACCCCGCCAAGGCGCTGCCCGCCGTGCTCGCCGCCTCGGTGGCCGCCCGCCGCCGGCACGCCTACTCCGAGCAGCTGCGCCTGCTGGAGCGGGCCATGGACCTGTGGGAGAGCACCCCGGAGGAGATCCGCGAAGCGCTCCGCCCGGCGGACTACACCGAGGTGTACCCGCCGTGCGGCTGCGACCCCGCCACCACCCCGCTCCAGCGGCTCGACCTGCTGGCCGAGGCGACCGTCGCCGCCCGCTACGGCGGGGAGCCGGAACGCGCCGTGAAGATCACCAAGACCGCGCTGCGGATGCTGGAGGCCGACGGGGACCCGCTGCGGGCCGCCTGGTTCTGGACCGAGCGCTCCCGGCTGGTGTCCGGCCTCGGCCGCAGCGACGGCTGGGAGGAGATCGGCAAGGCCCAGGAGCTGGTCAGGGGCCTGCCGCCGTCGCACGTGCACGCCGAGGTCCTCGTCCGCGCCGCGGGCTGGGGCATGCTCCACGACCCGGGCCCGGGCAACCTCGTCGCCGCCGAACGGGCCGTCGCGTACGCGCGGATGGTCGGCGCCGGGGAAACCGAACTGAACGCCCGGATCACCGTCGGCTGCCTGCTCACCGACTCCGGCACGGGGGAGGCCGGCCTCGCCGAGCTGCACGCGGTCAAGGACCGGGCCACCGCACTCGGACTCCCCCTGATCGCGGGACGCGCCTACATCAACCTCACCTCCCAGCTGGAAGCCGCGGGACGCTCCGGAGAAGCCGTGGAACTGGCGGAGCGGGGCATCGAACTCGTCGTCAGATCACGGCTGCTGGACACCGAGGCGTGGGTGCGCGGCAACATCGCCGAGAGCCTCTACAGCCTCGGCCGGTGGGACGAGGCCACCGAGGAGGCCCGGCGCACCCTGCTCGTCGGCCAGAGCGCGGCCCCCCGCGGCTCGGCCTCCGCACGGCTCGCCTATCTGGCGCTGGCGCGCGGGGAGCTGACGGAAGCCGCCCGGCAACTGGCGGCCTCCCACGCCCACTTCGGCACCCACGAGACCCAGCCCCAGCATCGGATACCGCTGTTCCGGCTCGCGGTGGGAGTCGCCGCCGGGGAGGGCCGGATCGCCGACGGCACCCACTACCCCCTCACGCTGGCCGTGTCCCTGGACGAGCGGGCCGAACTGGCCCTGGAGTACCGTCCGGACCTGTTCGACGCGCGGA
>NZ_JBEOXU010000258.1:0-4954 GCF_040296725.1 Streptomyces sp. NPDC002044 | reverse complement strand
TCAGCCCGTCCAGCCACATCGGGTTGTACGAGCCCTCGACCACCGACCAGCCGCACAGCCCGTACGAGGCGCCCAGCAGCCCCGCCGCCCACCACGGGCCGCGGGCTTGCGTGCGCAGCAGCCAGGCCATGGCCGCCGCGGCCGCGGCCGTCTTGAGCACCGTGACCACGTACACCGCGAGGTCGATGCCGTCGCGCGGGAAGAGCCCGACGAGGGGGGCGAACGGACTGGTCAGGTAGGTGCCCAGGTCCGGCAGGAAGCTGGTCCCGTACCCGGACTGCCAGTTGACCAGCAGCCCGCCCCGGGCCCGGCCGTGGAGCAGGTCCCACAGGTGCGCGTGGAAGGGGACGAACTGGTTGCCGAAGTCGTTGACGCTGCGGTGGCGCGGGCCGTACGGGAAGACGCGGGCGACGGCGTCCCCCGCGCCCACGGCCACCGCCGTGAGCAGGGCGGCGGCGGCCGAGCCGAGCAGGCTCAGGCGGCGCGGAGAGCGGTGCGGTGTCGACATGGTGGGCCGACCCTGGCAGCGCCGGAGGTCCGAAGGATGGCCACCGGGTGAACACGCACCCCAACACCCCGGGAATCGTTGGTCGAACCGGTGGCCCGGACCACCCTGACTGCATACCATCGATCACCGCAAGGCTTGTGCACCGAAGCACAATCTCCCGGCCCTGGAGGCTCCTTTGCACCGTCGCGCAGCGCTCTCCGTCTCCGTCGCCCTGCTCCTGGCGGCCCCCCTGCTGTCCGCCTGTTCGGGCGGCCAGCCCCACGCGGGCACCGCGGCCGTCGTGGGCGGGGAGCGGATCACCACCTCCGCGCTCCAGGCCCAGGTCAACGACGTGCGCGCCGCGCAGAACCGTTCCGGGCAGGCCGCCGCCGAACTCATCGCGGCGACGCCCAACCTGGAGCGGCTCAAGCTCGGCTCGATGCTCCAGAGCCGCATCATCGACAAGATGGCCGACTCCGCCGGTCTCACGGTCACCACCAAGGAGATCGAGGAGGAGCGCAAGGCGTTCGCCGAGGGCAACGGCGGCGCCGCCCAGTTCGAGGCGCTGCTCCTGCAGAAGGCCGCCACCGCCCCCGGTCAGTCGGACCGGTTCCTCACCGACCGGGTGCTCCTCGCGAAGCTGAACGCCAAGTACGGCAACGGCAAGCTCGCCGAGCCCGCGGCGGCGGCCGCGAAGGCGCTCGACATCGAGGTGAACCCGCGCTACGGGGCGTGGGACGCCGCGCAGGTCCAGCTCGGCGAGGCGCAGACCCCCTGGATCACCCAGAAGACCCGCCCCGAGCAGGCCCCCGCCGGAGCCTGAGCCCGGCCGCCGGGGGTAGGTTCGCCGGGTGACCGACCACGTACCCGCCGAGCCCGTCCCCGCCGAGCCCACCGGCCGCATCGTCCTGCTGACCACCAGCCACCGGGTCGCCCCCGGGGTGCTGTCCTGGCCCGCCTGGCAGGTCCTGCACGCCGCGGACCGGGTGCTGTGCGCCGACCCCGCGCACCCGCAGCTGCCGTACCTGCGGGACGCGGGCATCGAGGTCGAGCGGGAAGCCCCGGACGCGCACGCGCTGGTGACGGCCTGCGCCGGCGGGCGGACCGTCGTGGTGCTCCCGGGCGGCGAGGGCGACCGGCGGCTGACCGACGGCCTGGCCCGGCTCGCGGGTTCGGGCCGGGTCTCCATGCCGGACCTGGAACTGCTGCCGGGCTCCTACGACCTGCCGGGCGCGCGCCTGCTCGACCTGGTCCAGGTGATGGACCGGATCCGGCGCGAGTGCCCGTGGTCCTCCCGCCAGACCCACCGGGGCCTGGCGAAGTACGGGATCGAGGAGGCGTACGAACTCGTCGAGGCCATCGAGGACGGGAACCGGACGGAGCTGCGCGAGGAGCTCGGCGACGTGCTCCTCCAGGTCGTCTTCCACGCGCGCATCGCCGAGGAGTACCGCGCGGAGGCCGAAGAGGGCGAAGACGGCGAAGGGCGCGAAGAGGGCGAAGAGGGAGAGGACGGCGACGGGCCGTTCTCCATCGACGACGTCGCCGGGACCCTGGTGGAGAAGCTGGTCCACCGCCACCCGCACGTGTTCGGGGACGCGACGGCGGACACCCCGGAAGACGTGGCGGCGCACTGGCTGCGGACCAAGGCGGTCGAGAAGCAGCGGGAGTCGGTCACCGACGGGATCCCGCTCGGCCAGCCCGGCCTCGCGCTCGCGGCCAAGCTCGCCGGCCGCGTCCGTACGGGCGCGGTGCCCGTGGAGCTGCCCCGCGGCGAGGGCATCGGCTACGAACTGCTGGCGCTGGCGGCGCGCGCCGAGGCGGCGGGGACCGACCCCGAGACCGCCCTGCGCGCGGCGGCCCGCGCCTACCGGGACGCGATCCGGGCCGCCGAGGGCGTCGGACCGTAGGCCGGGCCGGTCCGGGTGAACCCCGCTCAGGGGCGCGGTGCGCGGCCCGAGGGGTTGTGCCAGTGCGGTGCCGGGCGGTTCAGGAACCACTCGCCGAAGCCCAGCGGCCGGCCGCCGGGGCCGTTGCCCCGGCCCGCGCCGGGCACCGTGTCGTGGAAGATCCGGCCGGGCCGGGCGCCCAGCTCCTCCAGCAGGTACGCGGTCTCCTCGATGAACGGGGCCGGTCCGCTGAGGTAGACGTCCTGGTCGGGCCAGAGCGCGCGGTTGCTGAGGGCGGTGGCCAGCCGGTCGGTGGCCTGGTTGCGGTGCTGCCCGGGGGCGGGCGTGATGTAGGTGACGCCGAGCCAGGGGCACGCCCCCGCGTACGCGTCGATGAGCGGCCGGTCGTAGAGGTGCGCGGCGTCCCGGGCGACGACGAAGAGGCGTACGTCCTGATCGGGCGGATGCTCCGCGAGTTCCTCCAGCAGGGCCCGGACCGGAGCCCAGCCGGTGCCGGCCGCGATGAGGCTGACGGGCCGGTCCTCGCGGCGCAGGACGAGCTGCCCGCCGGCGGCGCCGAGGCGCAGCATGTCGCCGGGCCGCGTGTCGCGGACCAGGGTGGTGCTGAGCCGGCCGTCCTCGATCCGGCTGACGTGCAGGTCGACGGTGCCGTCGGGACGGGGCGCGTTGCCGAGTGAGTACGTGCGCCAGGTCGTCGGCACCCGCTCGCTGCTCACGCTCGCGTACTGACCCGGGAGATAGGGGAAGGGGAGCAGCGGCTTGAGCGTCACGACGCCGATGTCCTGCCCGTACTGGAGGTGACGGACGACCTCCGCGTCCCACCAGGGCGGATCCTCGCCTGCGTCGGCGCCCTCGGCCATCGCGTCGGCGATCATCTGGTACGCCTCGGTCCACGCCTTCTCCGCCTGGGGGGTCCAGGCGCTGCCGGAGGTCTCGGCGAGGGCGGCGATGAGGCTGGCGCCGACGGCCGCGTAGTGCTCGGGGCCGGCCAGGAACTTGCGGTGGTCGCGCCCGAGGTCGCGGAGATAGGGGAGCAGGGCCTCGCTCTCCAGCTCGGCGACGACGTGCGTGAGCGCGGCGAAGAGCCGGTCCCGCTGCCGTTCCATGTCCTCGCAGGACGCGGGGAAGAGCGCGCGGATCCCGGGGTTGTGCCAGAACAGGTGGGAGTAGAAGAACTTGACCGCGTGCTCGGCCCTTCTCTCCACCACCGCGAAACTGCTCTTCAAGATCCTCACATCCACAAAACCGAAAGTAGGAAGGGCCGCGAACCTGAGGTCAAGCGATGGCGGATCTACGGACAGCCGCGACGAAACACCCATAGGGGGTGGCGGGTGAACGCCGGGATACGGTCGTCGGGTGCATGAGCAGACTCCCGCGACACCAGCCGAGACCCCGTCCGAGGGCCCGTCCGCGACCCCGTCCGAGAACGCTTCGGCCACTCCGTCCGACGGCCCGTCCGAGTGCCCGTACCCCACCCCGGCCGCCCCCGGCCCGACCCTGTTCGACTGGGAGTTCGCGACCGACCCGTACCCGGCCTACGCCTGGCTGCGCGAGCACTCCCCGGTGCACCGCACCACGCTCCCCAGCGGTGTCGAAGCCTGGCTGGTCACCCGCTACGCCGACGCCCGCCAGGCCCTCGCCGACCAGCGGCTCAGCAAGAACCCGGCGCACCACGCGGAGTCCCCGCATGCCAAGGGCAAGACGGGCATTCCGGGCGAGCGCAAGGCCGAGCTGATGACCCACCTGCTCAACATCGACCCGCCGGACCACACCCGGCTGCGGCGGCTGGTGTCGAAGGCGTTCACCCCGCGCAGGGTGGCCGAGTTCGCCCCGCGCGTGCAGGAGCTCACCGACCACCTCATCGACCGGATCGTGGAGAAGTCCCGGGGCGCGGAGACGGGGGAGGCCGACCTGATCCACGAGTTCGCCTTCCCGCTCCCCATCTACGCCATCTGCGAGATGCTCGGCGTCCCGCGCGAGGACCAGGACGACTTCCGGGACTGGGCCGGGATGATGATCCGGCACGGCGGGGGTCCGCGCGGCGGCGTCGGGCGCGCGGTCAAGCAGATGCGTACGTACCTCGGCGAGCTCATCCACCGCAAAAGGGACGATCTGGGCGACGACCTGATCTCCGACCTGATCCGGGCGAGCGACCACGGGGATCACCTGACGGAGGGTGAGGCCACCGCGATGGCCTTCATCCTGCTGTTCGCCGGGTTCGAGACGACCGTGAACCTCATCGGCAACGGCGTCCACTCCCTCTTCATGAACCCGGACCAGCGCGAGCGCCTCCAGCGCTCCCTGGCGGCCGGGGAGCGCGGCCTGCTGGAGACCGGTGTCGAGGAGCTGCTGCGCTACGACGGGCCGGTGGAGCTCGCCACCTGGCGGTTCGCCACCGAGGCGCTGACCCTCGGGGGCCGGGCGGTGGCGGCCGGAGATCCGGTGCTGGTCGTCCTGGCGGCCGCCGACCGGGACCCCGGCCGCTTCGCCGACCCGGACGCCCTGGACCTCGCGCGCACCGACAACCAGCACCTCGGATACGGCCACGGCATCCACTACT
>NZ_JBEOXU010000257.1:0-4966 GCF_040296725.1 Streptomyces sp. NPDC002044 | reverse complement strand
CCTCAGGGGGCCGCGTCCCCCGCGCGGCGTCCGCGGTCCGGCGGCCCCGGCCGGGGCGCGGGGCCCCGGCGGGGCGCGGCCCCCCCCCCGCCCCCGACGGGCGCACCGCCGGCTACGGCTCCCTCGCCGCGGACGCCGCCGACCCCGGCCTGACCGTGGTCGGCGCCACCCCGAAGAAGACCGCCCGGCACACCCTGGTCGGCCGCCCCGCCAACCGGGTCGACGCCCGCGCCATGGTCACCGGCGCCCTCCGCTACACCCTCGACCTCGACGTGCCCGGTGCCAAGCCCTGCGTGCTGCGCCGCCCGCCGACCCTCGGCGGCGCGGTCCGCGCCGTCGCCAACCTCGCCGCCGTCAAGGCCATGCCCGGCGTCCTGCACGTGGTGACCGTGCCGACCGGGGTCGCCGTCGTCGCGGACACCTTCGGCCAGGCCCTCGACGCGAAGGCCGCGCTCCAGGTCACCTGGGGGCCGGGCCCCGCCGACGCGCTCTCCGACGCGCAGGTCCGCACGAAGCTTCGCGCCGCCACCCCGCCGCTGCTGGTGCCGCCGCTGCTCACCCCGTACGTGGACGCCGAGTTCGACTTCGCCTTCGTCAGCCACGCCCCGATGGAGACCAACTCCGCCATCGCCGACGTCCGGGAGGACCGTGCCGAGATCTGGTCCGGGCTCAAGTCCCCGATCGTGGCCCGGCAGACCATCGCCGCCGACCTCGGACTGCCGGTGGACAAGGTCGACGTCCACGTGGTGCAGGCCGGCGGATCCTTCGGCCGGCGGCTCTTCTTCGACGCGGCCCTGGAGGCGGCCCGGGTCTCGAAGGCGTGCCGCCGCCCCGTCAAGCTGATGTGGACCCGGGTCGACGACACCCGGCACGGCCGGATGCGCCCCGCGACGCACCACAGGATCCGCGCCACCCACCTGCTGGGCGAGGTGCTGAGCTTCGAGCACCGGGTGGCCGCCGTCGAGACCGACTTCCGGCACGGGCTCGGCGAGATCATCACCGCCACCGCGGCGAACCTGCCGCTCGGCATCGGCAACGCCACCCTCGCCCAGACGCTGTTCCTGACCACGGTGAAGTCCCCGTACCACTTCGGGCTCACCACCCAGGCGCTGACCGAGGTGCCCATGGGCATCCCGACCGCCTCCTGGCGCTCGGTGTACTCCGCCAACACCCGCGGCGCCGAGGAGATCATGGTCGACGAACTGGCCGCCGCCACCGGCAGGGACCCGTACCGTTTCCGACGGGCCTTCCTGAAGAACGACGCCCAGCGGGCCGTCCTGGACAAGGTGGCGGCGGAGGGCGGGTGGGGGCGGCCGATGGGGGCGGGCCGTGCCCAGGGCATCGCCTTCCACGAGGAGTACAAGTCACGCACCGCCTGCCTGGTGGAGATCGACACCCGCGATCCGGAGCACGTGCGCGTCACCAAGGCGGTCATCGCGGTGGACGTGGGCCTGCCCGTCAATCCGCGCGGGCTGGAGGCCCAGATGACCGGCGGCCTCACCGACGCCATCTCCACCACCCTGCGCGCCGGGCTGCACCTGGACAGGGGGCTCCCGCTGGAGGGCAGTTACAGCCAGTTCCACTGGGCGCAGCAGCGCGACACCCCGCTGGACGTACGGGTCTTCGTGCTGCCGGCCACCGGCGAGGAGCCGGGCGGCGCGGGCGAACTCGGGGTACCGGCCGCGGTCGGCGCCATCGCCAACGCGTGGGCCCGGGCCACCGGTTCGAAGCCGCGCAGTTTCCCTCTCGACTTCGACGTCGACTTCACCCCCTACCCCCGCTAGCCGGAAGCCAGGAGTTGCGCCGTGCCCTCGCACACCTTCACCGTCAACGGGCGGAGCGTCACCGTGGACGCGCCCGACGACCTGCCCCTGCTGTGGGTGCTCCGCGACATGCTGGGCGTCAACGGCCCCAAGTACGGCTGCGGCGTGGACGTCTGCAAGGCGTGCACCAGCCACCTGGACGGCGTGGACGTCCGCCCGTGCGTCGTGCCCGTCTCGGCCTGCGCCGGGAGGACGGTGACCACGATCGAGGGGCTGGCGGACGGGGACGACCTGCACCCCGTGCAGGAGGCCTGGCTCGAACAGGACGTCGCCCAGTGCGGTTTCTGCCAGCCCGGACAGATCATGGCGGCCGTCGCGCTGCTGAAGCGCACCGGCGCCCCGACCGACGCGGACATCGACGCCATCGCCAACATCTGCCGCTGCGGTACGTACTTCCGCATCCGGGAGGCCATCCGCAGCGCGGCGGCCCGCATGTGAGCGGGTCCGCCGCGACGTGCGCGGGCCCGGGCCGGAGCGGTGGCTGCCGCTCCGGCCCGGGCCCGCGAGATCAGCCCGGGAGCTGTGGAGTCAGCCCAGGAGCTTCTGCTTGGCCTTCTGGAACTCTTCCTCGCTCAGGTCGCCCTTCGCCTTCAGCTCGGAGAGTCTGACCAGGTCGTCCGCCCCGGCCCGGCCGGGATCCTTGGCGGTCTCCCGGATGTAGGAGTTGAACGCGTCCTGGCGTTCCTGTGCGTGCTGGATCTCGCGCTTGCCCATGTTCTTGCCCCGGGCGATGACGTACACCAGTACGCCGAGGAACGGGATGAGGATCAGGAACAGGAGCCACAGAGCTTTGAGCCACCCGCTCATCTCGTGATCGCGGAACACGTCCACGATGACGCGGAAGAGCAGGATCAGCCACATGACCCACAGGAAGATCCACATCACGGTCCAGAACGCGCCCAGCACCGGGTAGTCGTAGGCCAAGTAGACGGATCGGTCCATGGCCGTCCTCCTTCCGTACCTGATCACCATCGCAGTGCCCCTTCAAGATCGCCACTGGCCGCGTCCGGGGCGGGTTCGCGGCATGACACAGGCGACAGAACGCCGTGAACCGGTATCAAATGGACGATCATCCTCGGATGAGGCGTATCCATGCGAAACGCGTGCTGGTCGGGGAGCCCCTCGACACCGCGCGCCTGGGCGAGACCCTGCTGCCCAAACGGCTCGCCCTGCCGATCTTCTGCAGCGACCCGCTCTCCTCCGTGGCCTACGCCACCGAGGAGATCCTGCTGATCCTCGCCCTCGGCGGCGTCGCGCTGCTCCACCTCACCTGGTACGCGGCCGCCGCCATCGTGTTCCTCCTCGTGGTGGTCATCGCCTCCTACCGGCAGACCTGCCACGCGTACCCGGGCGGCGGCGGGGCGTACGTCGTCAGCGCGGAGAACCTCGGGCCCACCGCCGCCCTGACCGCCGCGAGCGCGCTGCTCGTCGACTACGTGATGACCGTCGCCGTGTCCGTCGTCTCCGGCGTCGCCGCCATCACCTCCGCGATCCCGGCGCTGAACGACCACGAGGTGGTGCTCTCGGTCTCCTTCGTCGCCCTGCTGACCCTGATGAACCTGCGCGGCGTCCGCGAGTCGGGACGGGTGTTCGCCATCCCCACCTACGGGTTCGTCCTGGTCATCTACGTCATGTTCGCCTTCGCGGCCGTCCGGCTGGCGACCGGCGAGACCATCCGCGCCGAATCCGCAGACCTGCCCATCACCGCGGAGGGCACCTACACCGGACTGGCCCTGGTCTTCCTCGCGATGCGCGCCTTCGCCTCCGGCTGTACCGCCCTGACCGGCGTCGAGGCGATCAGCAACGGCGTACCCGCCTTCCAGAAGCCCAAGGCCGGGAACGCGGCGGCCACCCTCGCCGTGATGGGCGCGCTCTCCGTCACGATGTTCGTCGGCATCACCGTCCTCGCCATGTCCTACGAGGTGCACGTCGCCGCGGACCCGACCGAACTGGGACTGGCGCCCGGCACCCCCACCTCCACCGCCCTCGCCCAGATCGGCCGGGCGACCTTCGGGAGCTGGCACTTCCTCTTCTACCTGCTCCAGGCCGTCACCGCGGGCGTGCTGATCCTCGCCGCGAACACCGCCTTCAACGGCTTCCCGATGCTCGCCTCGATCCTGGCCAGGGACCGCTACGCGCCCCGCCAGCTCTTCAACCGCGGCGACCGGCTCGTCTACTCCAACGGCGTCGTGCTCCTCGCACTCGCCGCCATCGCGCTCATCGTCGCCTTCGACGCCGAACTGACCCGCCTCATCCAGCTGTACATCATCGGCGTCTTCGTCTCCTTCACCCTCTCCCAGTCGGGCATGGTCCGGCACTGGCGCAAGGAGCTGGCCTCACCCGCCACCCCGCGCGAGGAACGCGTCCACATCCACCGCCGCCTCGCCATCAACGCGGTGGGTGCCGTGATGACCGGGCTGGTCCTCGTCATCGTGCTCCTCACCAAGTTCACGCACGGCGCCTGGCTGGTCGTCATCGCCATGCCGCTGCTCTTCCTCGGCATGAAGGGCGTGCGCCGCCACTACGACCAGGTCGCCCGGCAGGTCGCCGTCGCGCCCGACGCCAGACCGCGCAGGCCCGCCCGCCACCACGTCCTGGTGCTGGTCGCCTCCATGCAGGCCCCGACGCTCAACGCCCTCGGCTACGCGCAGGGCCTGCGCCCCGACACCCTGACGGCGGTCACCGTGGCGGCCGACGAGGAGGACGCGGCCCGGCTCCGCGAGGCATGGGCCGCGCACGACCCCGGGATCACCCTGACGATCCTCCACTCGCCGTACCGCGAAGTGGTGGGCCCGGTCCTGGCGTACGTACAGGAACTGGCCGCCGACGACGCCACGGGCGTGCTGTCGGTGGTGATCCCGGAGTACGTGGTGGGCCACTGGTGGGAGCAGCCCCTGCACAACCAGAACGCCCTGCGGCTCAAGGCGCGGCTGCTGTTCACGCCGGGCGTCGCGGTCATCGACGTGCCGTACCTGTCGGAGTCCGCCAGACCGGCGCGGGAGCAGGTGCGCGACGGGGACTGAACGCGGCCCGGAGGCCGCGTGCCTCAGGGGGCCGCGTCCCCCGCGCGGCGTCCGCGGTCCGGCGGCCCCGGCCGGGGCGCGGGGCCCCGGCGGGGCGCGGCCCCCCCCCCGCCGGCGCGC
>NZ_JBEOXU010000256.1:0-4968 GCF_040296725.1 Streptomyces sp. NPDC002044 | reverse complement strand
GGACGAAGCCGCGGGGCAATCCGTACCTGGTCGGCGGGACGCGGATCGTGGGCGGCGGGCCGACCGGCTACATGTACAAGTACTCCTCGTACCGCCCGCCCGAGGCCAGCAGTTCGCCGTGGGTGCCGCGTTCCACGATCCGGCCGTCCTCGACGACCAGGATCAGGTCCGCCGCCTGCACGGTCGACAGCCGGTGCGCGATCACCACCGCGGTCCGCCCCGCCAGGGCCTCGCCCAGGGCCTCCTGCACCGCGGCCTCCGAGGTGGAGTCCAGGTGCGCCGTGGCCTCGTCGAGGATCACCACCCGCTGCCGGGCCAGGAGCAGCCGCGCGATGGTCAGCCGCTGCCGCTCGCCGCCGGACAGCCGGTACCCGCGCTCCCCGACGACCGTGTCCAGCCCGTCCGGCAGCGAGGCGACCAGCCCCTCCAGCCGGGAGCGGCGCAGCGCCTCCCACACCTCGGCCTCCGTCGCCTCCGGCCGGGCCAGCAGCAGGTTCGCGCGCACCGACTCGTGGAAGAGGTGCCCGTCCTGCGTGACCATGCCGAGCGTCTCGCGGATGGAGTCGGCCGTCAGGTCCCGTACGTCCACCCCGCCCAGGCGGACCGCGCCCGCGTCGGCGTCGTACAGCCGCGGCAGCAGCTGCGCGATGGTCGACTTGCCGGCGCCGGACGAGCCGACCAGGGCGATCATCTGGCCGGGCTCGGCGCGGAAGGACACCTCGTGCAGCACCTCGGTGCCGCCGCGGGCGTCGAGGGCGGCGACCTCCTCCAGGGAGGCGAGGGAGACCTTGTCCGCGGCGGGGTAGCCGAAGGTGACCCGGTCGAACTCGACGGCCACCGGACCCTCCGGAACCCGGCGGGCGTCCGGCTTCTCCGCGATGAGGGGCTTCAGGTCGAGGATCTCGAAGACCCGCTCGAAGCTCACCATCGCGCTCATCACCTCGACGCGGGCCCCGGCCAGCGAGGTCAGCGGGGCGTACAGCCGGGTCAGGAGCAGGGCGAGGGCGACGACCGCGCCCGCGTCCAGGCTCCCGCGCAGGGCGTAGTACCCGCCGAGCCCGTAGACGAGCGCGAGGGCCAGGGCCGACACGAGGGTCAGGGCCGTGATGAACGCCGACTGGGCCATCGCCGTACGGACGCCGATGTCCCGGACCTTCCTCGCCCGGGCGGCGAACTCCGCGGACTCGTCGGCCGGCCGCCCGAACAGCTTGACGAGGGTCGCGCCGGGGGCGGAGAACCGCTCGGTCATCTGGGTGCCCATCGCGGCGTTCAGCGTCGACGCCTCGCGCTGCATCGAGGCCATCCGCGCCCCCATCCGGCGGGCGGGCAGCACGAACACCGGCAGCAGCACCAGGGCGAGCAGGGTGATCTGCCAGGAGATGCCCAGCATCACGACGAGCGTCAGCAGCAGGGTCACGGTGTTCGCGACCACCCCGGACAGGGTGTTGCTGAACGCCCGCTGGGCGCCGATCACATCGTTGTTGAGCCGGCTGACCAGGGCGCCGGTCCTGGTCCGGGTGAAGAAGGCGACCGGCATCCGCTGCACGTGGTCGAAGACCGCGGTCCGCAGGTCCAGGATCAGGCTCTCGCCGAGGGTGGCGGAGAGCCTGCGGGTCAGCAGGCCCAGGCCCGCTTCGGCCACCGCGATCAGCGCGATGAGGAGGGCGAGCCGGGTGACCGTGCCGTTCTCCCGGCCGTCCACGATGGTGTCGACGACCTGGCTGGCGAGGACCGGAGTGGCCACCGCCAGCAGGGCCCCGACCACGCTGAGCAGCAGGAAGCAGAGGAGGCCCCGGCGGTGCGGGCGGGCGAAGGCGGCGATGCGGCGCAGGGTCGCCCGGGAGAACGGGCGCCGGTCCTGCTCGGCGTTGATCGCGCTGTGCAGCGAGGTCCAGGCGGTGACTTCCATGTCCATGACGCGAACGGTAGAACCTCAATCACGCTTGAGGTCAAGGATCCGGTGCCGGCTCGCCCGTTCGTGTCGGCAACTGACCCCTCCCTGAAGGGTGTTCGACGCCGCCGTTCCTCCTCCGCTGTCGGTGCCCGGTGGCATCATCGGTTCATGACGCAGGGATCCGAGTCCACCGGCTCCGACCGGCCGCCCCTCCACGCCACCGGCGACCCCGATGCCACCGATGCCACCGATGCCACCGTCCTGCACCGCTTCGAGCGCTGGGCGCGCCACACCCCCGACGCCCCCGCGGTCATCGCCGGGCCCGACACCCTCACGTACGGGCAGCTCGACACCCGGGCCAACCGGCTGGCGCACCACCTGCTCGGCACCGGACTGCCGGCCGGCGCGCTCGTGGCCGTGGGCACCGCCCGGCAGGCCGAGACCGTCGTCTCCGTGCTCGCCGCGCTCAAGGCCGGCGCGGCCTACACGGTGATCGACGTCGAGTTCCCGCGGGCCGGGCAGGGGCAGCTCGCCGCCGCGAAACCGTCCGTGCTCCTGACGCACGCCGCCCACCAGGCCGCCCTGGACGACGGCAGCGGCCTGCCGGTGATCCGCCTCGGCGCGGACGCCGCCGCCATCGCCGGCCGGCCCGCGGGGCCGCCCGAACGGTCCCGCCCCGGGCCGGGCGCCGTCCTGTTCACCGGCGGGCCCCGGCCGCGCGCCGTAGCCGTCGGCCACGCCCGGCTGCTCGCCGCGTACGAGGGCTGGGCGGAGGTGGCCCGGCTGACCCCGGGGGACCGCCACCTGATCACCTGCGGCCCGTCCGTCACCGGCTTCGCCGCGGGCTGGACCCGGGCCCTGTGCTCCGGCGGCGCCCTGGTGCTGGCCGAGCGCTCCCCGTGGCACCCCGCCGAGGTGCGCCGAGCCGTCGAGGCCGAGCGGGTGAGCGTCGTGCACACCGACCCGGAGGGCGCCGCCCGGCTGCTCCTGTCCCCGCAACGGCCCGCCCCCGTCCGGCCGTCCGTTCCCGCCGCCCGCCGTGCGGACCCGTCCGGGCCGCGTGCGCTGCGGCTCGTCACCGTCACGGGGGACCGCCTCCACCTCGACGAACAGGCCGCGCTGGCGGCCCGGCTGCGGACCGGCGTACGCCTGCTCAACGTGTACGGGCCCACCGAGTCGGCGGGCACCGGCACCTGGTTCGAACTGCCCCAGCTGTCCGGCCCGGTCGACGAACCGCGACGCCACTGCCTCATCGGCGTGCCCTTCCCCGGCTGCCGCGCGGACCTGCGCGACGGGGAGATCCGCCTGACCCCGCCGGACGGCGGCGACGCGATCCCCACCGGGGACCTGGGCCTGCTCCGCGAGGACGGGCTGCTGGAGTTCCGCGGCCGGATCCGGGACCGGCTCACCCTGGACGGCGCCGCCGTCGACCCGTACGCCGTCGAGTCGCTGATCCGCGGGCACGAGGGCGTCGGCGCGGTCATCGTCGCCGGGGTGCCCGGATTCCGGGGCGTACCCCGCCTGGTCGCCTACGTCGCCCCGCCGGCCGGCGCCGTCGCCGAACCGTACGGGACCGCGGGCGCCGACCTGCCGGACATCGACGAACTGCGCGAGCACCTGGCGGACCGGCTGCCCTCCGCGCAGCGGCCCCGCGCGGTGGTGCGGTTGCGCGCCCTGCCGCGCAACCGGGCCGGCCAGGAGGACCGGGAAGCCCTGCCGAAGCCCGCGCAGGGCGTGCCGGGAATCCCCGCGCGGAGCGCCGGCAAGTACGGGGGCGCGGTGGGCGACGCCGACCTCTCCCTGACCTGTGTCGTGGTCTGCGCGGCGGTGGCCCTGGGCCTCGTCGCCCGGGTGCTCACGGACGTCCTCTGGCCGGGATCGACCGACCTGACCGGCGTCCCGCAGCCGTGGGCGTTCCTCTTCGGCGTCCTCTACCTGATCGAGTGCCTGGCCTTCGGCGTCGGAGTGGTGTTCCTCTTCGAGGGCCGCGGCCGCATGCTCGCCCGGGGCGGCGGCCGGGCCCTGACCACGGCCGCCCATCTGGCGCTCGTGTACCTGCTGGTCGCCTGGTGGCCCCAGGACAACCTCTACCGGCTGGCAGCAAAACAGGACTGGCCGCGGCAGGCCGCCCTCGTCTACGTCTTCAACGTCCCGCTGATGATCGCGGCCGTCGTCGTGGCCTGCCACGCCGCGCGCCGGCGGACCGACGCCTTCGACTCCGAGGGCTGACCGCGCGCGGCCCGGGTTCCCGGCCCCGTCGGCCGGCCCGGGCCCGGCCCGGGGGACGGTCAGGCCCGGCCGACGGTCAGGCCCGGCCCGGGTGACCGGCGGTCAGGCCCGGCCGTCCTCCCGCACCCCCCGGAACCCCCCCCCGCACGCCAGCGCCCGGTCCCGCACCAGCGCCTCGGCGGCGTCCAGCACCTCCAGGCTGTGCGCGGCCACCAGCACCCCCAGCCAGGGCGCCGGCTCGAAGGCGCCGGTCGGGATCGTCGGCACGAACACGGCGCCCAGGTCCGCGCAGTCGCGGGCCAGCTCCGCGCACAGTTCGTCGAGCAGGGAGTCCGGCAGCCGCGCGCCCAGCTCCACCCGGTCAGCGATCCGTACGAAGTGTCCCGCGCCCCGCAGTTCGTCCAGCCTGGCCGCGACCATGAAGGCCACCGAGGGCCCGGTCAGCCGCAGGTTCACCTCGGTCGGCGCGAGCCGCCCCGCTCCGTCGGCGACGAAGTCCACGTCGAACCAGCCCCGGTATCCGCACGCGGCGAGCTCCCGGCCCACCGCCTCGCCGAAGGCCGACAGCGGCCCGCGCGCCCATTGCGGCACGATCCCCGGCCCGACCGTGGCCCCCCGGTAGACGGCTCCCTCCACGTCCATCACCGCCCCGCCCACCGCGTGCGGCCGGCCCGCCCCGTCCACGAACCCGTCGTACGTCAGGTCCCGCGGGCCGTCCCCCGGCGCGGGGCCGTCCACGTACTCCTCCACCAGCAGCGGCCCCCGAGGCAGCCGGCCGGCCGCGATGCGCGTCCTCGCCGCACTGACCGCGCTGGGAGACGATCCGTACCGCGAGGACGCCGACA
>NZ_JBEOXU010000255.1:0-4974 GCF_040296725.1 Streptomyces sp. NPDC002044 | reverse complement strand
GACTGGACCGAGACCGGGACCGTCACCGAGACGGTGGCCGACAGCGCGCTGGTGTTGCCGGCGGCGTCGGTCGCGGTCACGCGGTAGGTGTAGGAGGGGGCGGCGCTCAGCGCTGCGCGCGGTCCCCGTGCGCGGGAGCCCCGGCGGCGGGTTCGAGCAGGCGCACGCGCAGGGCCTCGACCAGGGCGGCGTCGGCGCCGAGCAGGTCCGCCGCGTAGCCGTGCACGGACCCGTGTTCCGCGGCCAGGGCAGCCAGGAACAGGCTCATCACCTCGGCGGGCGCGCGGCCGTAGCCGGGCCAGACCCGCGTGCGGCCGGGGTGCCCGGCCCGCCAGTCGTCGAGGAGCCGGCCGGTGGCGAGCCCGGTGAGCGCGAAGTCGTCCACGATGTCCTGCTCGGACACCCCCAGCAGGGCCAGGACCAGCGCGGCCAGCAGACCGGTCCGGTCCTTCCCGGACGCGCAGTGGAAGACCGCGGGGCCGTCCTGGGACGCCAGCACCTGCAGGGCCAGGCGGAGTTCGGCGACGCCGTCGTGGGCGACCTCCACGTAGCGCTCGGCGAGGTAGGGCCCCGGCTCCACATCGGGGCCCAGGGCGGCCTGGTCGTAGGGGCGGTGCTCGACGCTGAGGTTGTGGTAGGCGAAGGACGGATGCCCGGGTACCCGGCCCTTGGACTCGATCTCCCACGGGTAGCGCAGGTCGATGACGGTCTCGATGCCCAGGCCGAGGAAGCGCTCCCAGTCGCCGCCCTCCAGTTTGCCGAGCGAGTCGGCTCGGAACAGCCGCCCCCACCGCACCGTTCGGCCGTCCGCGGCCGGATAGCCGCCCAGATCGCGGAAGTTGTGGAGCCGCTCGAAAGACAGGTGTCGGTTCATCCCCGGCACCCTACGAGGAAGACCGCCGCGCCCTCCGCCCGGGCCCCGCCCGAGGTGTGCGGCGCGCACACGTACCGGAGGGCGCCGCCGACGCGGGGGTCTTCCCGAACCCGTTGACCCCGTTGAGACAGGAGACAGGAGACAGGACGTGCCGTCAGGGATGCGGTCACGGAGGGCCGAGGTGGATGCGGGCGGCTACCGGGAGGTGGTCGCTGCCCGTCGCCGGGAGGGTCCGGACGTCCCGTACGGTCGCCGAGCGGGCCAGCACCTGATCGATGCGCGCGACGGGGAACGCCGCGGGCCAGCTGAAGGCGAGGCCCCGGCGCGGGGCGTCCAGCCGCGAGGTGACCGGGGCGAGCCCGCGGTCGTCCACCGTGCCGTTCAGGTCGCCGAGCAGGACCACCGTGTCCAGCCGCTCGGCCGCGACGGCCGCGCCCAGCAGGCCGGCGCTCTCGTCCCGGAACCGGGAGTCGAAACCGCGCGGCCCGAGGCGGACCGAGGGCAGGTGGGCCACGTACACGGCGATCTCGCCGTGCGGCGTACGGACCGAGGCGCGCAGTCCCCGGTTCCAGTCCTCGCCGATGCCCCGCGGCCGGATGGCGAGGCGCCGCACGTCCGTCAGCGGGTACGCGGACCAGAGTCCGACCGTGCCCTCGACCGCGTGGTGGGGGTAGCCGGCCGCCAGGACCGACGCGTAGGCGGGCAGTGCGGCGGGCGTCAGCTCCTCCAGGGCGATCAGCCCGGGTTGGGCCGCGACCAGGGCCCGCGCGGTGCCCTCGGGGTCGGGGTTCTCGTCGCCGACGTTGTGCTGGACCGTCACGATGTCGGTCTCCGCCCGCTCCGCCGGAAGCAGCAGCCCGCCGAAGAGGTACGCCCACACGGCCGCCGGCAGCGCCACGGCCGCGGCCGCGGCCGCGGAGCGGCGCCACAGGGCCAGTGCGGCCAGCGCCAGGACCGCCGCCCCGAGCCAGGGCAGGAACGCCTCCAGCAGGCTCCCCGGGCGCCCCGCGGCATCGGGCACTGCGGAGTGGAACGCCAGCAGGCCCGCCGTGAGCACGGCGCACCCGGCGAGCGCCCGCCCCCTCCTCCAGGACCATCCGCCCCGCATGCCCTCGCCCCCCGCCCCGCTCGGACAGCCGTCGTGATCGACCCGATCGCCGCTGACGACGCGCTGGGCCGGTGACCGGGTTCCCGCGGCCGCTGCCCGCCGGGCGGACGGCGAGTGCTCCGTACGAGTTCTCTTGGCGGGCCCGTTCGGCCGTAAGGCCGAGTTCATGATCATCATTTTGGCTCCCGATCGTTTTGATGCTGCCATCCGGCCGTGTGAGATCTGGGAGTGCTGCGTGGCCATGTCACGAACGCAAGAACCGCAAGGAACGCGAGAACCGCAAGGACGGCAAGGACGGCAAGGAGCGCAAGGAACGCCGGAACCCCGGGGAACGCGACGGGCCGGGACGGGCCGGCCGCGTCCCACCCGGGCCTGGGGCGCGGCGGCCGCCGCCACGGGGGTCATGCTGCTCATCGCGGCGGCCCCGGGCCGCGCGCCCGGACCGGACCGCACGGACGGGGCCCCCGGCGGCCCGCACCGGGAGGCGGCGGTCACCCTGCTGGTCGGCAGGGCGCTGGAGGACGGGACCCGGGAGGCCGACGGCTGGTGCGCCGTGCACACCTTCCGGCCCGCGCTGTGCAAGCGCTGGCGGGAGCAGCGGGTGCTGGCCACGGCCGCCGGGGTGGCGTCCGTACTGCGCAGGCCGCCGCTCGGTGACGCCGCCCGCGCCGCCCGGGCGGACGCGCTGCCCACCGACGCGGGAGCGCCGCTGGAGATCGGTCTGGCGGACCAGGGCCTGCTCACCGACGTGACCGTGCGCGACGGCCGCGGCCGCCACCTGGCCGGGGAGCTGACCCAGGAGGGCCGGCGCTGGCTGAACACGGAGCCGCTGCGGGCCGGAGAGGCGTACACCCTGCGGGTCGGGGCGCAGGACGCGGCCGGGACCCCCGTCGCCGCGATCCTGCACTTCCGGACCGCGCCGCCCGCCGACGGGGGCCGGCTGACGGTCGGCTTCGGACCCCGCCCGGGAACGTACGGCGCCGGGCAGATCGTGACCGCCGCCCTCAGCCGCCCGGTCCCCGCCGGAGACCTCCTGGCGCGCGCCCGGCTGGAACAGGCGCTCCAGGTGACGTCCGAGCCACAGGTCGAGGGAGCCTGGCACTGGGTCGACGAATCGACCCTGCACTACCGGCCGCGCGCGTACTGGCCCGCCCACGCGGTGGTCCGCGTGCGCAGCGGACTCGACGGGGTACAGGTCGGAGCGGACCTCTACGGGGGTCCCTCCGACGGCGTCGCGTTCACCGTCGGCGACCGCGTCGAGGCCGTCACCGACGCCGCCGCCCACGAGATGACGGTGCGCCGCAACGGGCAGGTCGTCCGGACGATCCCCGTCACCACGGGCAAGGCCGGTTTCCTGACCCGCAGCGGCATCAAGGTCGTGCTGCGCAAGGAGTACAAGGTCCGCATGCGCGGGGACTCCATCGGCATCAAGCGCGGCACCAAGGAGTTCTACGACCTGCCCGTCCTCTACGCGACCCGGGTGACGTGGAGCGGCGAGTACGTCCACGCCGCGCCCTGGTCGGTCGAGGCGCAGGGCGAGGAGAACGTCAGCCACGGCTGTACGGGCATGAGCACGCAGGACGCGGCCTGGTTCTTCCACACGGTCCGCGAGGGGGACGTCGTCGAGGTCGTCAACAGCGGGGGAGAGGAGATGGACCCCTTCGCCAACGGCTTCGGGGACTGGAACGTGGACTGGGACACCTGGCTCGCGGGCAGCGCCCTGGCCGGCGCGGACCCCCACCGGCCGGGCAGGCCGCCCGCACCGGCCCGGCTGCACCCCACGACCTGACCCCGGATCCCCCGGAACGGGCCGGCCGCACGCCACGACCCGAGGGTCCCCGGACCGGGCCGGACCGGGCCGGCGGGCGCCGGTCCGGTCCGGCGGGCGGCCCCGGCCGGCTACTCGAACCGGGACGGGTCGCCGGCCCCGCGCCGCACGATCTCGGCCTCGCCGCTGGAGAAGTCCACGACCGTGGTCGGCTGCGTGCCGCAGTCGCCGGAGTCGACGACGGCGTCCACCACGTGGTCGAGCCGTTCCTTGATCTCCCAGCCCTGGGTCAGGGGCTCGTCCTCGTCGGGCAGCAGCAGGGTGCTGGAGAGCAGCGGCTCGCCGAGCTCCGCGAGCAGGGCCTGCGTGACGACGTGGTCGGGGATGCGGACACCGACCGTCTTCTTCTTGGGGTGCAGCAGCTGGCGCGGCACCTCCTTCGTCGCGGGGAGGATGAAGGTGTAACTCCCCGGAGTCGCCGCCTTGATCGCGCGGAAGACGTCGTTGTCGAAGTTCACGAACTGGCCCAGCTGTGCGAAGTTCTGGCACACCAGGGTGAAGTGGTGACGGTCGTCCAGGTTCCGGATCGACCGGATCCGGTTGATGCCGTCGCGGTTGCCGAGCGCGCAGCCCAGCGCGAAACAGGAGTCCGTCGGGTACGCGACGAGCGCGCCGGAGCGGATGAGGTCAGCCACGCCGCCGATGGTGCGCTGCTGGGGGTTGTCGGGGTGAACGTCGAAGTACTTCGCCATCCGCCGAGCGTACGGGACCCGGCACACTCCCCGGCACGCCGACTGCCGCCGAACAGAGGAGCCGACGGCCTTCGTTCGGGGGAAAATCGGGGGAAAGGGGCCGCAGGGTCCCGGCCCGGCCCGCCCCGGCCGCCGAAGGTACGGTGTCGGCCCCTGCCGGGGCCGTGCGGTGCTCAGGCGCCGCCACGGCAGTAGCGAGGAGAAGTCACGTGTCGCGTGTTTGGAAGAGTGCGGGCCTTGCCCTGGCAGCCGGCCTCGTGGTCCTGGGCGGGGCGTCCGCGGCCTCGGCGGACTCCGTCGCCGAGGGCGTCGCGATCGGCTCGCCGGGTGTCCTCTCGGGCAACGTCGTCCAGATCCCGGTGCACATCCCGATCAACGTCTGCGGCAACAGCGTCAACGTGATCGGCCTGCTGAACCCGGCCCTCGGCAACACCTGCGTCAACGCCTGACCGAGCGCGTCCCGGCCCGCCCC
>NZ_JBEOXU010000254.1:0-4979 GCF_040296725.1 Streptomyces sp. NPDC002044 | reverse complement strand
CCCCGCCCCGGCGGCTCCGCGCGGCGCCGCCGCGCCCGGCCTCCGGCCCCGCTACGGCCGGCCGGCGGCGGCCCGCCGCAGCGCGTCGAGGACGTGGGCGACGGCCGGGGCGGACTCGGAGCCCCGCCGGACGGCGGCGATCACGTGCCGGGCCGGCCGCTCGCGCGCGAGCACCCGCACCACGGGCCCCGACGCGCGGCCCGACACCATCCGGGGGACCAGGGCCACCCCCATGCCGGCGCCGACCATCGCCAGGATCGCCGTCCAGCCGGACGCGGAGTGCGCCTGCTCCGGGACGAAGCCGGCCGCCTCGCACGCGGTGCGGGTGATCTCCGACCAGGGGCCGCTGCCCCCGTAGATCCACGGGTCCCCGGACAGGTCCGCGAGCCGCAGATCGGCCGCGTCCGCCAGCGGGTGGTCCGGCGGGAGCGCGACGTCGAGCGGGTCCTCCAGGAGCGTCAGCCGGGTGAAGCGGCCGTCGCGCGCGGTCGGCGCGTGGGCCGCCAGCGACAGCGCCAGGTCCACCGCTCCGGCGGACAGCAGGGCGTACGACTCGGCGGCCTCCGCCTCCCGCACCCGGATCTCGACCCCCGGCCGGGTACGCCGCAGCGCCGCCACGGCCGGGACCACCAGGGCCGGCACGGCGGTGGAGAAGGCGCCGATCCGTACCTCCCCCGCGTCTCCGGCGAGGTACCCCGCCAGCTCCGCGTCGGCTCGCTCCAGCTGCGCGAACACCGCTTCCGTGTGCCGCAGTACGAGGTGCGCCGCGTCCGTGAGCCGCACCCGTCGGCCCTGGGCCTCCAGCAGGGGCACCCCCAGCTGCCGGGAGAGGTTCGTCAGCTGCTGCGAAACGGCCGAGGGCGTCATGTGCAGCGCCTCGGCCGTCGCGGTCACGGTGTCCCGTTCGGCCAGGGTCCGCAGGATCCGCAGCTTCTTGATGTCCCACTCGGTCATGGGGCCGAACCTACCTCCGGGCACCCGCGGCGCTCCCCAGCCCCACACCGCCGAGGATCAGCGCCATGCACAGCAGCTGCGCCGGGCCGGTCCGCTCGCCCAGCAGCAGCAGGCCGAGGCCCGCCACGCACACGGGCTGGAGGTAGTACACGATGCCGGCGCGGGCGGCGCCGATCGCCGCGACCGCCCGGTTCCAGGCGAAGAAGGCGACGGCGGAGGAGAACACCCCGACGTACAGCAGCGGTCCGGCCGATCCGGCGGTGAGGGCGAAGCCGCCCTGGACGGTGAGCGAGACGGCGTAGGCGGGGGCCAGCATCAGCGCGCCGAGCGCGAAGGTGGTGATCAGGAAGGCGAGTCCGCCCAGCTCGGCGGGCTTGCGCTTGAGCAGGGCGCTGTACGTGGCGAAGGACAGGGCGGCGCCGAACATCCACAGGTCTCCGGCGGCGAAGCCGAAGCCGGGGGAGCCGTCCCCGACCAGCAGCAGCACCCCGAGGGCGGCCACCAGCATCCCGACGGTGCGCCGGGGGCCGAGCCGTTCGCCGCCGAGGCGGGCGTAGCAGGCCATGATGACGGGCGAGGCCGCCATGATCATGCCCATGTTGGAGGCGGAGGTGGTCAGTCCGGCCTGGTGCACGAGGGTGTTGTAGAGGGTGACGCCGAACAGGGTGGCGAGGGCGATGTAGCCGAAGTGCTTCCGGATCAGGGCCCGTTGCCGCCAGGCCGGGCGGGCGGCGAAGGGGGCGACGGCGATCAGGGCGATGATCCAGCGCCAGAAGACGGCCTGCACGGGTGGGACGGTGTCGGCCATCCCCCGGGTGGCGACGAAGCTGCCGGACCAGACGACCGTCGCGAGCAGGGCGAGGAGCACTCCGGCGCCGAGTCCGGCGCCGGCCCCCTTCCTCCCCGGGCCGGGGGGCCGCTGTGCTTGCGGAACGGTACGGGCGCGGTCCGTGACGGCCACTGGGTGTTTCCCCCTCGGGGTCGGTGTCGTAGGGCGTGGAACCACCGTCGCACCGGCCGACCGCTCAGGTCCATCGAAATGTTTCGATCAGTCTCTTCAGCAGAACTGAACGATCGAGGTGGGCCAGGACGTGACCGGCGGCACGGAGCCACGTCCGGCCACACCGAAGGAAGGGACTGGCCGCTCACCGGCCTGCTCCGCACGCCGCCGCCCGGGGTCGCGCGAGCACGACGGGGCGCCGGGGGTCCGCACCGACGGCTTTGCGCGCCGGCTCCGCGGACCCCCGGCGCCCCGGAGGTCTTCTGTGCGCCGCCCCTTCGGGGGCGGCCTGGTTCAGCTCTGGTTCTGCGTCTTGTGCGACTTGTCGCCGACCATCACCAGGCCCGCGATGACCAGGAACAGAATGATCGGCGTGGCCACGAACAGGCCGAGCGTCTCGGCAATGCTCAGGCCCGGGGCCGGGTCGTCGCCGTCGTCGCGGGTCAGCGCGAGGGCGGGAGACGTCATCAGCAGCATCATCAGCGTCGTTCCGGCCGTGACGGCGCCGGCGCGCAGAGCGTTCTTCTTGTCCACGGTGCAAACGTAGCGAACACCTAAACGGCCCGCGCGCCCGGGGGTGCCGTACGGGGTGCGCCGCCGTCGCGCACCGCGCTCAGCAGGGCGTTCGCCCGGGGCGAGGCGGCCAGGTCCTCCAGGCTCAGCGGCCGCCCGGCGGCGTCGGCGACCGGCAGCCGCCAATTGGGGTACTGGTCCCAGGTCCCGGGAAGGTTCTGCGGCCGCCGGTCCCCCACCGCGTCCGGCAGCCAGACCCCCACCATCCGGGCCGGGGTGCGCAGCAGGAAGGCGTACAGGGCCTGGACGGCGGCCTCCTCGTCCTTGGTCTCCAGGCCGAGGCCGTCCAGCAGCTCCAGCCACTCGGCAGTGTCGGCGGCGTCCTCGGCCCGCTCCAGCGCGACCGGGCGGGTGAGCAGGCCCAGCCGGTCGCGCAGTTCCACGTGGGCCCCGGCCAGCTTGGCGGCGGACGGCGGCAGGTCGTGGGTGGTGGCGGTGGCCAGGCAGTCGGCCCGCCAGTCCCCGGCGGCCAGCGGTTCGCCCGTGCCCGCCCAGTCCCGCTCGAACCAGAGCACCGAGGTGCCCAGCACCCCGCGCCGGGCCAGCGCGTGGCGGACCCCCGGCTCCACCGTCCCGAGGTCCTCGCCGATGACCAGGGCCCCGGCCCGGTGGGCCTCCAGGACCAGCACGGCGAGCATCGCCTCACCGTCGTACGTGACGTACGTGCCCTCGGCGGCCGGGCTCCCCTCCGGGATCCACCAGAGCCGGAACAGCCCCATCACGTGGTCGATGCGCAGGGCGCCCGCGTACCGGAAGACCCCCCGCAGCAGCTCCCGCAGCGGCGCGAACCCGGCCTCGGCCAGCCGGTCCGGGCGCCACGGCGGCAGCCCCCAGTCCTGGCCGCGCGCGTTGAAGGCGTCCGGCGGGGCCCCCACCGAGACGTGCCGGGCGTGGAAGGGGCCCGTCAGCGCGTCCGAGCCGTCGGGGTGCACCCCCACCGCGAGGTCGTGCACGATGCCGACGGACATGCCGGCCGCGCGGGCCGCGCGCTGGGCGGCGGCGAGCTGGGTGTCCGTCAGCCACACCAGCCAGCGGTGGAAGTCCCCGCGCTCGCGGGGCTCCTCCCCGGCCGCGGAGGCGCACCAGGCGGCGTGCCGGTCCAGCGCGGGCCCCTGTCCGGCGCGGAACCGGGCGTAGGCGGCGGCGCGTTCCGGGGTGCGCGGGACGGCGTACAGCAGCTCCAGGGCCCGCCGCTTGAGCGCCCAGACGGCGTCCCGGTCGATCAGCGCGCCTTTCTCCAGCACCTGGCGGCGCAGTTCCCCGCCCCGGGCGGCGAGTTCGTCGAGTTCGGCGAGGGCCTCGCGGTCGGTGCAGTCGGCGTACTCGGGGACGTCCTCGATCCGCAGGTGGACCGGGTCGGGGAAGCGGCGCGAGGACGGGCGGTACGGGGAGGGGTCGGTCGGGGTCCCGGGGACGGCCGCGTGCAGCGGGTTGACCTGGATGAATCCGGCGCCGTGCGTCTCGGCGGCCCAGCAGGCCAGCGCGGCGAGGTCGCCGAGGTCGCCCATGCCCCAGGACCGTTCGGAGAGCAGCGAGTACAGCTGGACGAGGAGCCCGTGGGTCCGCTCGGGCGGGGCGGGGGCCCGGCCGGGGGCCAGGATCAGGGTGGCTTCGGCGGTGCGGCCGTCCGGCAGGGCGGCGGTGATGCGGTGGACGCCCAGCGGCAGCCCGCCGGGCAGCGCGCCGCCGGGCCCGGTCTCCCACTCGACGGGCGCGACGGGCGCGACGGGCGCGGCGGCCGCCCCGGCTTCCTCCCCGGCGCTCGGCCCGGCGGTGTCCCCGGCGGTGTCTCCCGGCCCCGGCGCCTCGGCGTCCAGCCGGACGCGGGTGCCCGGGGGCAGGGCGGCCAGCGCCGCCGGCGGCGGCTCCCCCGCCCAGCCGACCAGGACGGGCGGCAACAGCCGTGCCGCGCGCAGCCCTTCGGCCCGTACCAGCTCCGCCCGGACCTCGTCCGGGGTGTCGGTCCGCACCCCGATCAGTCCGAGCACCGCGGCCACGGTGGCCCGCGGGACCGCGACGGAGGTGTTCGCGGCGGGCTGGTAGGTGGTGGCGATGCCGTGCAGGTCCGCGAGCCGGGACAGGTCGTCCATCTACGGGCACTCCTTCGTGCGTGAGGGCGGGTCAGAAGGGTGGTGCAGAAGGCGCCGGAAAGGTGGGGGCATCGCCGGGGAACACCGCAGCCATACCCATTCGAAGGCGTCGCATTCGTGGCGCATACCGGTCAGATCACCCCCGTGCATTGACACTCCGGCCGCACGGGTGGTGGGCTCGGGCTCGTTCGTACGAGCGGGGGACGTCTCGGGACGGGGAAAGTCTGTGCAGCTCAGGGGCAGGAAGCGGGCGACCGCCGCCGCGGTGGCCGTGATCGGGACGTTGCTGGGCGGCGCCGTCGCGGACGCGCCGCCCGGGGCCTTCGCGGTGGCGGGCGCGCCGGTGGACACGGCCCGTGGAC
>NZ_JBEOXU010000253.1:0-5213 GCF_040296725.1 Streptomyces sp. NPDC002044 | reverse complement strand
CTCGACTACTGGCAGGGGCCCCTGGTGTGGCCCGCCGTGCCGGGCGTCCCGTTCGGCGATCCGGCGACGGCGATCCCCGATGCCGCCGAGATCGGACTCCGGGCTCCTCGCTGGCCGCCGCCCACGTGGCCGGGGCCGCGGCCCTGGTCCGCTCGCGCCACCCGGAGCTGACGGCGGCCGAGGTGCACGACCGGCTCATCACGTCCGGCTACCCGGAGACACCGCCGCGGCTGGATCCGTACGCCGCGCTGACGGCCGTACTGACCGGCCCCGCCGGACCGGTCCCGCGCCCGGAGCCCGCCCGGGTGCCGGATCCGGCACCCGCCGCCCCGCGGGAACGGGCCCTGGTCATCGCCGCGGCCGGAGGCGGGCTGGTCCTGCTGGTGGCCGCGGCCGCGGTGGTCGTCCCCCGGGGCCGGGCCCGCCGGTGGCGGCCCCCGTCCCGGGACCCCGGGGCCGCACCCGGCCCGGCCGCGCACTGACGGCGGGCGGACGGACCGACGGCGGACGGCGGACGGCGAACGGACGGGTGACGGACGCCGGGCCGTTCTCAGGACTCCGGGTCCCCCAGGAACGCGGTCTGGACCTGCACCGTGCGGCGCCGCGCGATGCGGGTGGCGCGTCCCGGCGGCAGGAGCCGGCCCTTCGTGTTGCCGAGCACGTAGCCCTCGGACGGCGGGCAGGAGAACAGCAGGGACGGGGTGTTGACCTCCTGGAGGCGGCGCATCAGCGCGTCGCTCATGCCGCGCCCGGCACCGCTGGCGGAACGCGCGACGATCAGGTGCAGGCCGACTTCCCAGCCCAGCGCCAGATGGGCCAGCAGCGGTTCGAACGGCGGGTGCGCGGGGTTGGAACCGACCATGTCGTAGTCGTCCACGAGGATGAACAGCCGGGGCCCCGACCACCAGTCGGCGAGCCGCATCCGCGCCGGGGCGATGTCGGGCCCCGGCACCCGGGTCCGGACCGCGCGGGCCGCGCCGTCCACCAGGTCCTTCAGCGCGTCGATGGAGACCGCGTGGCCGAGCCGGTAGGAGTCCGGGATCGCCTCGACCAGCTCGCGCCGGTAGTCCACCACCATGATCCGCGCCTCGGCCGGGGTGTACCGCTCCATGATCGCCCGTGCGGCGAGCCGCAGCAGGTTGGTCTTGCCGCTCTCGGTGTCCCCGACCGCGATCATGTGCGGGCTTTCGCTGAAGTCGTGCCACACGGTGGACAGCTCGTCCTCCTCCAGCCCGAGTGGTATACGGAAATCACCCTCCGGGGCGGGCAAGCCGGCCACGGCCAGCTCGGTCGGCAGCATCCGCACCTGCGGGGCCGGCGGCCCGTTCCAGCTCTCCCGCACGGCCGCGACGAGCCCGGCCACACCCTCCGCGAGGTCGTCGGTCCGCTCCCCGCCGTCGATGCGGGGCAGGGCCGTCAGGTAGTGCAGCTTGCCCTCGCGCGTCAGGCCCCGGCCGGGCACCCGGGGCACGGTCGCGGCCCGCCGGATGTCGATCTCGGAGTCCATCGAGTCGCCCATGCGCAGCTCCAGGTGGGTGCCCGCCTGGTCCCGCACCGCCGACGGCAGCTCCACCCAGCGCGCGGTGGTCACGATGAGGTGGACGCCGTAGCCCAGGCCCCGCGAGGCGATGGCGCTGAAGGTCGAGATGTGGCGGTCGTAGTCCTGGCGGACCGTGGACCAGCCGTCGATGACGAGGAACACGTCGCCGTGCTCCTCGGCCGGGAACTCGCCGGCCGCCCTGCGGCGCCGGTAGGTGGCCATGGAGTCGATGCCGTGCTCCAGGAAGAACTTCTCCCGGGCCCCGAGCAGCGCGGTCACCTCGGCGATGGTCCGGCCCACCCGCTCGCTGTCCATCCGCGCCGCGACACCGCTCATGTGCGGCAGCCCCGCCAGCCCGGACAGGGTGCCCCCGCCGAAGTCGAGGCAGTAGAACTGCACTTCGCGCGGCGTGTGGGTCAGGGCGAGGGAGGCCAGGATGGTGCGCACCATGGTGCTCTTGCCGCTCTGCGGGCCGCCCGCGACGGCGATGTGCCCGCCGACCCCGGACAGGTCGACGGTCAGCAGGTCGCGCAGCTGGTCGAAGGGCCGGTCCACGATGCCGATCGGCACCTTCAGCCGCCCCCGGTCCGGCGCGTCCGTGGTCAGCCCCCGCTCCGGGTCGGGCGTCAGCGGCGGCAGGATCTGGTCGAGCGTCGCCGGCAGGTCCAGCGGCGGCAGCCACACCTCGTGCGCCGGCGGGCCCGCCGCGAGCAGGCGTTCCACCGCCACCGACAGCAGCGAGTCGGCGCTCTCCTCCGCCTCCGGCTCGGGCGCCGGCAGGTCGGGAACCGCTCGCGGCACCACCCACCCGGTGCTCCACGGCACCGTGTGGCCGACGGCCCGGGCCTGACCGGCCCCACCCCGCCGGTGCCGGTAGGGCCCGGAGACGTACGCCGCCCGGAACCGGGTCAGCGCGTCCACACCGGACTTGAGGAAACCACCGCCGGGCGCGGACGGCAGCTCGTAGGCGTCCGGCACGCCCAGCACCCCGCGGCTCTCCATCGCCGAGAACGTGCGCAGCCCGATCCGGTACGACAGGTGGCTCTCCAGCTGGTGCATCCGGCCCTCGTCCAGACGCTGCGAGGCCAGCAGCAGGTGCACGCCGAGACTGCGCCCCAGCCGGCCGATCATCACGAACAGCTCCATGAACTCACGGTGCGCCGCGAGGAGTTCGCTGAACTCGTCGACGATGACGAACAGGCTCGGCAGCGGCGCCAGCGGGGTCCCGGAGGCGCGGGCCTTCTCGTACTCCAGCGCCGAGGTGTAGTTCCCGGCCGCCCGCAACAGCTCCTGGCGGCGTATCAGTTCCCCGTGCAGGGCGTCCTGCATGCGGGAGACCAGCGCCGCCTCGTCGGCGAGGTTGGTGATCACGGCCGAGGTGTGCGGCAGCTCGTCCAGGCCGAGGAAGGTGGCGCCGCCCTTGAAGTCCACCAGGACGAAGTTGAGCGTCTCGGAGGAGTTGGTCAGCGCCAGCGCCAGCACCAGGGTGCGCAGCAGCTCGCTCTTGCCGGAGCCGGTGGCGCCGATCAGCATGCCGTGCGGGCCCGTGCCGCCCTGCGCGGACTCCTTGATGTCCAGTTCCACCGGCACGCCGTCCGCACCCACCCCGATGGGCACCCGCAGCCGGCTCGGCCCGGTGCCGCGCCGCCACAGCGCGGCGGGTTCGTGCCCGTACAGGTCATTGATGCCCAGCAGGGTCGTCAGCTCGACATCGGTGGACAGCGGTTCGGAACTGTCCGTCCCGATGCCCATCCGGTACGGGGCCAGCCGCTTGGCCAGCGCCGTGGCGCCGCGCGTACCGAAGGCGTCGGGGCGGCCCAGCGGCGCGACCTGTTCCTTGCGGTCCCGGTCGGTGCGCACCAGCCGGAAGTCGCCCTCCTCCACCTCGAAGCGCAGCGTCACCCGCCCCGGACGCCAGCTCAGCGCCCCGGACAGGTCCAGCACCACGGTGTTGCGCAGCCCCGGACCGTCCAGCCGGTGGCCGCCGGGGACCGTACCGCCGTCCACCACGATCACCGTGAACGGCTCCTCCCGGCCGGGCACCGACTCCGGGTCGAACGGCGGGCGTTCCAGGAACTCCGCGCCCAGCAGATCCTCCAGCTCACCGAGCGTCGAACCGGTCATCCGGGCCGGTCCGGCCCCGTCGGTCTCCTGCGGATGCAGGTGGTGCGGCAGCCACTTGCCCCACTCCCACTCCGCCCGCCGCTCGTCGGACACGCACAGCGCGATCCACAGGTCGTCCGGGGAGTGGAAGGCGGCCAGCTGCGCGACGAGCGCCCGGGCCAGGGCGCGTATCTGCTCCTCGTCGCCGCGGAACAGCACCCGCGCCCAGGCCCGCAGATAGATCGCGATCGGCTGGCCGGGCACGGTGGCGTACGCCCGGATGAAACTGCGCAGCGCGTGGGCGGCGAGCGGCTCCAGGTCCTCGACCGGACTGGTCGCCATCGGGTTCAGCCGCAGCCCCAGCTTCTGGTCGCCGACCGCCACCCGCACCTCGCCGAAGTCCGTGTCCTGCGGCCGCCGTTCCCACAGGCGCGTGGTGCCGACCATCGACCACAGCGCGGCGGGATCCGGATGCCGCCAGGCCAGCGCCCGCTGCTGGTCGATCACGGCGGCCCGCACCTTGCGCCGCGTCTGCCCGAGATAGCGCAGGTAGTCGCGGCGCTCGCCCTTCAGCCGCTGCTTGCGCTCGCTGTTGCGGCGCATGACCTGCCCCAGCATCATGGCCGCCGAGGCGATCACCATCATTCCCAGCGCCAGGTAGATGAAGCCGCTCCCGCCGGCCGCCCCGGGCCGGATGAACATCAGCATCATCGACACCGACATCAGCGCCATCGGCAGGTACGTCCACACCGCCGACGAGTCCGGGACCACCTCCGGAAGCACGGGCGGCTCCTGCAGGGTCAGTTCCCCGTCGGGCATCTCCGGGCCCCGCCTGCGGGCCGGCCTTCGGAACAGCACCACACTCACCGAACGGACTCCTTGCGCCGGGGGGCCGTGGGCACCACCGCCCTCACAGACCGCGAATACCTCGGACAGGTGAGTGATACTACGATCGTTCGTGCTGACCGCCCAAGGTCAAACAGGGTCCGACCGCGCCCTGTTGGCCTATCGTTCGCACCCCGGAGAGGCGTGAGCCAGACCGATGAGTGACAACCAGGTGGCCGGGCTGTGCCGCCTGACCGTACGCGCCCCCGCCCGCACCGTCGACCTCGCCGTCCCCGCAGACGTACCGGTGGCCGACCTGCTGCCCGCCGTCCTCGGCTACGCCGGGGACGACCTGGAGGAGGCCGGAATCGACCACGGCGGCTGGGTCCTCCAGCGCCTGGGAAGCGAACCGCTGGACGAGGAACGCACCCTGGAATCCCTCGACCTGCGCGACGGCGAGACCCTCTACCTGCGCCCGCGCACCGAGGCCCTGCCCGAAGTGCACCTGGACGACCTGGTGGACGGCATCGCCACGGCGCTCCAGCGCCAGCCGTACGGCTGGACCCCCGCCGCAGCCCGGACGCTGCTGCGCGCGCTGGCCGTCACCGCGCTCCTCGCCGGGCTGGTGGTCCTCGCCCTGCCGGGCGGCCCGGGCGCCACCCGGGCGGTGTGCGGACTCACCGTCGTCACCGCCGAGTTGATCCAGCACTACGGGTGGCGCACCACCAGCGCGATCACCGAGCTC
>NZ_JBEOXU010000252.1:0-5313 GCF_040296725.1 Streptomyces sp. NPDC002044 | reverse complement strand
GTGGGGGGGGGGGGGCGCGGGGCACCCCGCGGTCTCGGGAAAATACACCGCCCGCGCCCCCCCCCGGCACCCCCCCGGGGGGCCCCCCGACGCGACCGCGTCGGCTGCCCCCGCGGCGTGTGCGCCCGGGCCGGCCCGCTATCCGTTACCCGCCCGGGTCGAGACGGTGACGTGGTCGACCCGCATCGGACGGCCCGGCTCGGTCGCGGGCCCCACGGTCGCACCGTCGGCCTCCGGGAGCTTGCCGCCCATGGCCACGTTGAGGATCAGGAACACCCCGTGGTCCACGGCCCGCTTCCAGGTTCCGGCGTCCATCCGGTCCGCGGACACCCGGTGGTACACGCGTCCGTCCAGGTACCAGCGCACCTCCTCCGCGCCGGGTGTGCGGTCGACCTCGACGGCGTACGAGTGGAACGCCGTACGGCAGCCCGGGCACGGCTGGGGGCCCGAGGTCAGGCCGACCGGCTCCGCGCACGGGCCGCCGTCCGGGACGCCGCAGTGCATGGAGCCGAACACGGTGTCCCGCCCGTTCACCGACTCCATGACGTCGAGTTCCCCGACACCCGGCCAGCCCGTGTACCCGTCGCGCAGCGGCGCCCCCAGCGTCCAGAACGCCGGCCAGTAGCCGGCGGCCGCGGCCCCCGTGACATCGGGCAGCGCGATGGACGCCTCGATGCGCAGGGTTCCGCCGGGCGGCGCGGCGAAGTCCGAGCGCTTCGTCTCGATGCGCCCCGAACTCCACGCGCCGTCCTTCCGGGTGGGGACGATCTCCAGGGCGCCCTTCCCGTCGAGCCGCACGTTGTCGGTGGAGTCGGTCATCGTCTCGATCTCGCCCGTGCCCCACTGCGGCGCGGGGCACCCCGGGTAGCAGGTGCCGGTGTCGTGGATCCACTCGGCGGGGGACGGGGCGCTGCCCGCCGGACCGTCGAAGTCGTCCCGCAGCAGCCGGGTCCACCCGTCCGCGGCGGCCGTCCCGGACGTGCCGGGCGGGGGCGTGCCGGCCGGGGCCCGCGCCGGGAGGGCGCCGGACTCGGTGAGCAGCCGCTCCAGCCGGGGCGTCAGGACGACGGCCGCCACGTTGGTCAGGTGGGCGTCGTCCCGGTAGAGCAGGATCCGGTCCACCACGGCCGGGCAGGTCGGGCCGTCGCCCGGGCACAGCACGGGGTTCACGCTGATGCCCCGTACACCGGGCAGCGCGCCGGACGCGATCCGCGGGGCCAGCGGGTCGGGCTGCCGGGAGTCGGCGCGGCTGAACGCGCAGGCGTCGGGGAAGTCGGGGCTGCCGGACACGCACGCCGGGACGTCCGTACCCGGAACCGGGGTGTCCTCGATGTAGACGATCGGTGCCCCCAGCGCCCGCAGCGGCTCCAGGGTCTTCTCCCAGCCCTCGGCCAGGAGCTTCGCGTCGGCGGTGTACCGGTTCAGCGAGGCGATCACGATGAGCCGGGGCTTCGGCTGCTGCCGCAGCCGCTCCAGGGCGTCCGCCCGCCAGGTGTCGCACTCGCGGTACGCGCGTCCGAGCTGGGGGCTGTGCACCTCCAGCCGGGCCAGCGGGCAGCCCTGCTTGACCAGCTCCTGCAGGGCCCAGCCCCGCTCGGCGGCCAGCGCCAGCATCGGGGAGAACCACTGGCCGGCGTGCGAGTCGCCGAGCAGCACGATCCGGTCGGGGCTGTCCACCGCGCCGAACAGGCAGGCGGGGCTGCTCGTCACGGCCGGGGCGACCTCGCACGGCGCGTCCGGCGGGAAGTCCTTGCGCGCCTGGACGGGACTCGGGACCACGGGGCCGTCCGGCAGGGGCGCACCGGCGGTCCGGGCCAGCAGGGTGGGGCCGGAGGCGGCGCCCGGTGGCAGCCCCTTCATGTCGCCCGGGGTGGCCGGTCCGAGCAGGTGCAGCGTCGTACTGCCGACGACCAGCGCGAGCACGACGGGCAGCACGATGGCCGAGACGCCCACCGACAGGCCGCGCCGGGGGAGTTCGGAGACCGTACGGCTGCGCCGCAGTGGTTGCTCGACCCAGCGCATGGTGGCGAGGGCGGGCAGGACGGCCGCGAGCGTCAGTCCGGTCCTGGCGGGCCAGCCGAGGGCCCCGAACCGGGCCTCGGCCAGGACGAGCACCGGCCAGTGCCACAGGTAGAGGTTGTAGGAGAGCCGCCCGACCGCGCGGGGTGCCCGGCCCGCCAGCAGCCGCCCGACACCGTACGCGCCCTGGACGTCGCGCTCGCCCCGGCCGGGGATCGCGGCGAGGATGACGGCGGCGGTGGCCAGGGTCGGTACGAGCGCCGCGAAGCCCGGGTACGGGGTGGAGGCGTCGTACGACACGACGCACCAGCCGATCGCCGCCGCGCCGGCCCAGCCGCACAGCAGCCGCAGCGGACGCGGGCCGCGCATCAGGTGCCAGGGCAGCAGCGCGAGGAGCGCGCCGACGCCGAACTGCCAGACGCGCGACGGCGTCGCCAGGTACGCGAGCGACACGGAGTGGCCCGTCCAGTACAGGGACAGGGCGAACGAGCCGAGGACCAGCGGCGCCGCGACCAGCGCCACGGCGGAGCGCACGGCCCGGCCGCGCCGGACCGCCCGGGCCGCGCAGAGCACGATCACCGCCAGCAGCGGGGCCCAGAACAGGTAGAACTGCTCCTCGACGGCGAGGGACCAGAAGTGCAGCAGCGGGCTCTGGCCGTGGCCGGCGGCGAGGTAGTCGGTCTGCTGGGAGACGAACCGCCAGTTCGCGGCGGACAGCGCGGCGGCGACGACGTCGTACTCCAGGTCGGCGCGGCGCAGGGGTACGGTCAGCCAGGCCCCGGCCACCGCCACCGCGCCGAGTACCACGGCCGCCGACGGCAGCAGCCGGCGGGCGCGCCGGGAGAAGAAGTCCCCGAGCCGGATCCGGCCGGTGGTGACCGCCTCCCGGACCAGCAGGCCGGTGATGAGGTAGCCGGAGATGACGAAGAAGACGTCCACACCGACGAAACCGCCCGCCGTGCCGGGTATCCCGGCGTGGAAGGCGAGGACCGCGAGGACGGCGACGGCGCGCAGTCCCTCGATGTCGGGGCGGAAGGCGGACCGGTGCGGGCTGGGTCCGGACTCGCCGCCGGAGCGCGATCCGGACGCCGGAGGGCCGGGCGGCTGGGCGGCGCGCCCCCGCAAGGGAAGCGGGCCGGGAGCCACAGGGAACGGCATGGTGAGGAAGCCTTTCAACTCAGCCACGGAAGCATCGGGTTGACCCACCCGGATGCCAGCAGGCCGGTGAGCAGGAGGACCGCCGAGGCGGCGAGGGTCTCGGGCCAACGGCGGGGGAGCATGCCGGTACGGGAGCGCAGGGCCGCCCGTACGCGGGTGCCCAGGGGTTCGGCGGCCGGGTGCCGGGCCGGGGCGGCCGCCGCGCGGCGGGCCCGTGCCGCGGGGCGCAGTTCGGCCGTCAGGTCCCGGATCAGCGGGACGTTGATCTGGCACTGCACCAGGAGGTAGAGGAGCAGGCCCCAGTTGGGCTCCCAGCCGTTGCGTGCGACGGCCAGCGCGAGGCCGGCGGCGGCCGCGCCGTTGGAGAGGACGAGCCAGGCCAGGGAGACGGCCACCACCCGGCGGGCCATCCCGCCGGAAGCCGTCGCACCGCGCGCGCCGGTGGGCACCCAGGCGGCGCTGCGGCCCCGCAGCGTGTGCAGGAAGGCGGTGGCGGCGGCCACGCTCGTCAGGACGTTCGCCCGGATCACCTCCACGCGCCAGCGGGTCCGGCTGATCCGGGGCAGCAGCACGTGCCAGAGCCACAGCGGGGCCAGCAGCGGCAGCACGTGCCAGGGCCGGATGTGGTCGGGGTACCAGAACATCATCACCAGTGGCGGCAGCGGCGCGGCGAAGGTGTTCACCGCCGTGGTCAGGTATCCGACGACGCCCTCGTAGAAGCACAGCCGCATGCGCCAGGGCGCGCGCATCCGCTTCAGGACGGGCGTGCCGAGCAGGTGGAGGTTGCCCATCGCCCAGCGGTACTGCTGGTTCACGAAGGAGGTGACCTCGTCGGGGGAGGTGCCCTTGGCCACCAGCACCGGTACGTACAGGGTGCGGAACCCCTGCTCGTGGAGGGCGAGACCGGTGTACAGGTCCTCGCTGTGGTCGAGCCGGGCGAAGCCGCCGGCGAGGTCGATCGCGGTGCGCCGGTAGACGGCATTGCTGCCGCAGCAGATGGCGGCGTCGCTGGCGTCCCGGGAGGGCTGGATCCAGCGGAAGAACCACTCCTGGGCGGAGCCGGCGGCCCGCTGGATCCAGTCCATGGTCTCGTCGGTGTCGAAGCACTGCGGGCTCTGCACGATGCCGACGGCGGGGTCGGCCAGGTACGGCACGAGGTGGCGCAGGAAGTCCGGCCGCGGCGCGAAGTCCGCGTCCAGGATGGCGATGAACTCGGCGCCGCTGAGGGTGAGGGCGTGGTTCAGGTTGCCGGCCTTCTTCAGGTGGCCGCGGTCGGGGCGCACGACGTACGCGTAGCCGTACGAGGCGGCCAGCGCGGCGACTTCGGGGCGGTCGGCGTCGTCCAGGATCCAGACGGTGAGCGCGTCGGGCCAGTCGACGGCCGCCACCGCGCGGTAGGCGTTGGCCAGTACGGGGAGGGGTTCGCCGCAGGTGGGCAGGTACAGGTCGACGGACGGCAGGCCGGCGGGACTCCAGGCGTGCACGAGCACCTCGTGCGACTGCCGGGTCAGCCGGCGCTGGCGCAGGCTGTTGACGGAGGAGAGGGCGAGGGCCACGACGTTGAGGCCGAGGACGGCGAGGAAGGCCCACAGGGCCGGGGTGCGCAGCGCGAAGGTGAACATGGTCGCCGCGGTGAACACGAAGGCGAGTGAGGTACTGACCAGGACCCAGCGGCGTTGCGGGCCGAAGTACCAGTAGAGCTCCTCGTCGGACGGTGGTTGCGGAAGGTGATGCACGGTCATAAAGCCCCCCACGGCTGTGTATGTGCCCGTTTCAGGTGGCCCACCCTAATGCCAAAGGTATAGACCACTCGTCCACGAGTGGGGCAACGGGTGGAATGAGACACGGAATTGGCGAGTCCGGGTTGGTCCAGACCTCTGCCCCGACGTCATTCGACCGGCCGTACCCGACCGGTCCGGGAGGGTGTGGGCCACGCGCGGGTGAACAGGTCCGGAAGTCTTGCGCACCCGGGCGCACCCGGGCGCATCCTGATGCCCCGGGCGGGCGCGCCGGGCGGTTACGCTTCCGCCGTGACCAGCGCGCGGTGGGACCGCAGGCGGGCGGTGGGCGCCGGACTCGGCGCCCTCGCCGCGGCGCTGTCCGGGTGCTCGGCGGGCGACGGCCCCACGCGGCGGC
>NZ_JBEOXU010000251.1:0-5364 GCF_040296725.1 Streptomyces sp. NPDC002044 | reverse complement strand
GTCGTGTGCTCTTCCGTTCTGGGGTCGGGGCGGCCGACGCCAGGAGCGCCGCCAGCCGGGCCGGGGTCGGGTGGCGGAACACCTCGCGCAGGGTGAGCTCGCGGCCCAGCTCCGCCTTGACCCGGTTCACCAGCCGTACCGCCAGCAGCGAATGCCCCCCGGACTTGAAGAAGTTGTCGTCCGGGCCGAGCGGGCCCCGCTCCAGCACCTCCGCGAACAGCCGCAGCACGGCCGCCGCCAGCACGTCGTCCCCCCGGGAGCCGGAGACGGACGCCCCGGGCGGGACGGCGGCGGGCTCCGGGGCGGACGGCGCTCCCGACAGCAGCCGCACCGACGACGGGACCGCGTACTCCGGCAGCCGCTCGGCCGCCCACTCCTGCAGGGCCGCCGCTCCGGCCTCCCCGGCCACCGTCGGCCGGTTCAGCACCTCGGCGACGAGCCGGCCGTCCACCACCCGGGCCCGGGCCCGGCCCACCGCCGGGTGCTCCGCCAACACCGCCGCGACGTGGTCCAGGTCGATCCGGTAGCCGCCGGCCAGCGGGCGTTCGCCGCGCCGGTCGGCGGGCGCCGGCAGGTCCCCGAGCCGTAGCCCCGGGTCCGCGGCGAACAGCTCCAGCGCCGCCACCAGGAGCCCGGCCAGCCGCTGCGCGCCCGCCTCCCCGTACAGGTCGGTGGCGTACTCCAGCACCCCGGACAGGCCGCCGCCGTCGGGGCGTTCCGTCAGGGCGAACGTCAGGTCCGCCTTGGCCGTGTCCGACCCGTACGGGAGCTCCGTACCGGCCAGCGGACCCCCGGGGGCGTCCGCCACGGCCACCGGGTTGACCTGGAGCATCACCTGCACCAGCGGGTGGTGGGCCGCGGACCGGTGCGGGTTGAGGTGCTCCACCAGCCGGTCGAACGGCAGGTCCTGGTGGGAGTACGCCGCCAGGTCCGCTTCCCTGACCCGGCCCACCAGCTCCTCGAACGTCGGGTCCCCGCCCGTGTCGGTGCGCAGGACGAGGGTGTTCACGAAGAAGCCCACCAGCCCCGACAGGGCGTCGTCGCCGCGCCCGGCCACCGTGGTGCCGAGCGCGAGGTCCGGGCCCGCGCCGAGCCGCGTCAGGGCCGCGGCCAGCGCCGCCTGCACCACCATGAACAGGGTGGCCCCCTGCGCGTGCGCGATCCGGACCAGGCGCCGGTGCGCGTCCGGGGACACCGCGAACCCCGTCAGCGCGCCGCGCCCCGAGGGCTCGGCCGGCCGGTGCCGGTCCGTCGGCAGGTCGATCAGGGGAGCCAGCCCCGCCAGCGTCCGCTGCCAGAAGTCCAGTTCCGGCCCGGCCCCGGCGAGCAGCTCGCGCTGCCACAGCGTGTAGTCGGCGTACTGCACCGGCAGCGGCCGCCAGCCGGGCGCGCGCCCGGCCCGCCGGGCCTCGTACGCCTCGGACAGGTCGGCGAGCAGGGTGCCCGTGGACCAGCCGTCGGCCGCGATGTGGTGCAGCAGCAGGACCAGAGTCTGCGGGCCCCCGCCGTCCGGCAGGAACAGCCAGGCCCGCAGCGGCAGGTCCCGCGTCAGGTCGAACACGTGCCGGGCGGCCTCGTCCACGGCCGCCGCCACGTCGTCCGGGCGTGCCAGCTCCAGCTGCGGCCGCGCCCGCTCCAGCACCCGCTGGTACGGCTCGCCGCCCTCGGTCCCGTACACCGTGCGCAGCACCTCGTGCCGCTCGGCGACATCGGCCAGCGCCTCGGTGAGCGCCGCCGGGTCCAGCGGCCGGTCCAGCCGCCGCACCAGCGCGATGTTGTAGGCGGGGGAGGGCCCCTCCAGCTGGTCGACGAACCACAGGCGGCGCTGCGCGTACGACACCGGCAGCCGTCCGGGCCGCCGCGGTACGGCTGACAGCGCGGGCCGGGAGTCCGCGGAGGCCGTCCCCAGCCGCCGGTGCAGGGCCGTCGCCGTCGGGGCCAGGAACAGGTCCCGGATGCCGGCCTCCACGCCCAGCACGCTCCGGATGCGGTTGACGAGCTTGCTGGCCAGCAGCGAATGACCGCCGGACTTGAAGAAGTTGGCGTCGGCGGCCATCCGCTCCCGGCCCAGCGCCTGCGCGAACAGCCCGCACAGGATCTCCTCCCGCGGCGAGAGCCCGGCCGTGGCGGCCCCCGTCGGCGCCTGCGCCGCCGCCGCGGCGGCCGCGAGCCGCTCGCGGCGCTCCCGGCGCCGGGCCAGCTCCTGCTCCTGCGCTCCCGTCACCAGCTCCAGTTCGCCCAGCCGGGCCCCGGGGGAGTCCGCGAAGGCGCGCAGCGCCCGTACGTACACCTCCAGCAGCAGCCGCGCCGTCTCCCCGTCGAACAGGTCCTCGGCGTACTGCACGTGCACGTCCAGCCCGTCCGGACCGCCGTCCGCGTCCCGCCGCTCCGCGCAGTGGAAGCTCAGGTCGAACTTCGCGGCGCCCAGGTCCGTGCCGGTGGCCCGCCCCGGGATGCCGCCGAGGCGCATCCGGTCGTCGGACGTGTCCTGCACGGTCAGCATCACCTGGAAGAACGGGTGCTCGCCCAGCGCCCGCCCCGGTGCGGCGAGCTTTTCCACCAGGACGTCGAAGGGCAGGTCCTGGTGGTCGAAGGCGGCCAGGTCGGCGTCCCGCACCCGTTCGACCAGCGTCCCGGCCGCCGGGTCGCCGGACAGGTCCGTGCGCAGCACGAGGGAGTTGACGAAGCAGCCCACGAGATCGTGCAGGTCCTGGTCGGGCCGGCCCGCCACCGGGGTGCCGATGGCCAGGTCCTGCCCGGCGCCGGTCGCCGACAGGGCCGCGGACAGGGCAGCCCGGGCCACCATGAACAGGCTGGCGCGCCGGCCGCGGGCCAGGGCGAGCAGCGCCCGGTGCGCGCCCGCGTCGAGGTCCGCCGACACCGTCACCGCCCGCCCCGAGGGCTCGGCCGGACGCGGCCGGTCCGCGGGCAGCGCCGTCCGGGCCGGCAGCCCTTCGAGCGCCGTCCGCCAGAACCCGAGCAGCCGGTCCGGGCCGGCGAGCAGGTCGCGCTGCCACAGGGCGTAGTCGGCGTACTGCACCGGCAGCGCCCGCCACTGCGGCGCGCGGCCCGCGCACCGGGCCGCGTACGCCTCGTCCAGGTTCCGCAGCAGCGGCGCGACCGACCAGCCGTCGGTGGCGATGTGGTGCACCAGCAGCACCAGGACGCAGCCGCCGTCACCCGGCAGGAACAACCGGGCCCGCACCGGCGGCCGGGCGGCGAGGTCGAAGGGCTCCCGGGCGAATCCGGCGACCAGCGACTCCAGCGCGTCCGGGGTGCACGGCTCCACCTCCATCTCCAGCGGGTGCCCTGCCGCGGGCAGCACCCGCTGGTACGGCTCGCCGCCCTCGGCCCCGTACACCGTGCGCAGCACCTCGTGCCGCTCCCGCACGTCGGCCAGCGCCGCCGTCAGCGCCGCCCGGTCCGGCTCCCGCTCCAGGCGCAGCACCAGCGGGGCGTTGTAGGTGGCCGACGGGCCCTCGATCCGGTCCAGGAGCCACAGGGCCCGCTGCGCCGCCGACAGCGGCAGCCGCCCGGGCCGCTCCGCCACGGGCGCGAGCGCCGGCCGGGTCGTCGCCGCGCCGCCCAGCTCGGCGAGGCGCCGGTGAAGGGCGGTCGGCGTCGGCGCCAGGAACAGGTCGCGCATGCCCAGCTCCAGCCCGAGCGCACCCCGGATCCGGTTGACGAGCTTGCCGGCCAGCAGCGAATGCCCGCCCGACTTGAAGAAGTTGGCGTCCGGGGCGAGCGCCTCGCGGTTCAGCACCTCCGCGAACAGCCCGCACAGGATCTCCTCGCGCGGCGACAGGACGTCCCGCCGTACGGGCCCGGCCGCCGCCGCGGCCCCGGTCGCGGCCGGTACGGCCGCGCGGCGCCCGGCGAGCCCCCGCGCCTCCTGCTCGGTCACCAGCGCGAGTTCGCCGAGCCGCCGCTCCGGGCCGTCGGCGAAGGCGGCCAGGGCCCGTACGTACACCTCCAGCAGGAGCCGCGCCGTCGCCTCGTCGAAGAGGTCCACCGCGTACTGGAGGGCGACGTCGATCCCGTCCGGGCGCCCCTGCGCGGTGTGCCGCTCCGCGCAGTACCAGGTCAGGTCGAACTTGGCGGCGTCCAGGCCCACGTCCGCGAGCCGGCCGGCGATCCCGCCGCCCAGCTCCACCGGCGCGGCCGGCCCGCCGCCCGCGTCCACGGTCAGCATCACCTGGAAGAACGGGTGGTGCCCCAGCGCCCGTTCCGGCGCGAGCCGCTCCACCAGCAGGTCGAAGGGCAGCTCCTGGTGCTCGTACGCCGCGAGGTCCGCCTCCCGGACCCGGTCCAGCAGCTCCCCGACCGCCGGGTCGCCCGACAGGTCGGTGCGCAGCGCCAGGGAGTTCACGAAGAACCCGACCAGGTCGTACAGGTCCTCGTCGGGCCGGCCCGCGACCGGCGCGCCGATCACCACGTCCTCCCCGGCCCCGGCCGCGGACAGCGCCGCCGCCAGCGCGGCCCGGGCCGCCATCGTCAGGCTGGCCCGGTGCCCCCGGGCCAGGGCGAGCAGCCCGCTGTGCGCCGCCGCGTCCAGCCGGGCCGTCACGGTGGCGCCCCGGCCGGAGGGCTCCGCCGGACGCGGCCGGTCGGCGGGCAGGGCGATCAGGGCGGGGGCCCCCGCCAGGACGCCCCGCCAGTGCTCGGCCTGCTCGTACGCCAGGCTCTGCGGGTCGGCGGGATCGCCCAGCAGCTCGTGCTGCCACACGCCGTAGTCCGCGTACTGGACCGGCAGCGGCTCCTGCTCCGGGGCCCGGCCCGCCAGCCGGGCCGTGTACGCCAGCGACAGGTCGCGCAGCAGGGGGCGTACGGACCAGCCGTCGGTGGCGACGTGGTGGATCAGCAGTACCAGTACCGAGGTCCCGTCACCCGGGAGCAGCAGCCGGGCCCGCAGGGGCGGCTCGGCGGTGATGTCGATCGCCTGCCGGGTGAACGCGGTCACGGCCGCGTCCACGTCGCCCGGCGCGCACACCGCGCCGGTCAGCCCGGGAACGGAGTCCGCGGCCAGCACCCGCTGGTACGGCTCGGCGTCGGGCCCGGCCGGCAGGATGGTGCGCAGCACCTCGTGCCGCTCCACCACGTCGGCCAGCGCCTCGCGAAGGGCATCGGCGTCGGGCTCCCCGTCCAGGCGCAGGACCACGGGGGCGTTGTACGCGGCCGACGGGCCGTGGAGCTGGCCCAGGAACCACAGCCGGCGCTGGGCGAACGACAACGGGATCTCGGTCATGTCCGTGACGGTCCTAACTGTCCTGGCGCGCGGGCGGCCGGGCGGCGGGCCCCCCCGCCAGGGGGTCCAAGTGGGCGGGGGGGGGCCGCCCGCCGGGGGGGGGGTAGACGGCCGTGAAA
>NZ_JBEOXU010000250.1:0-5626 GCF_040296725.1 Streptomyces sp. NPDC002044 | reverse complement strand
GTCGGTGTGGACGATGAACCGCTTCGAGGCGATGCACGACTGGCCGTTGTTCTGCACGCGCGCGGTGACGGCGGTCGTGACGGCCCGGGCGACGTGCCGTTGCGGGGGCGGGCTGCGACGGGGCTGCGGCTGCGTGCCGGTGGGACGGGGCCGACGCCACCGGGATGGCTTCGGCCGCCACCGGGCGGTCCGGGGCCGGAGCCGGGGCTGAGGGCGCGGCCGGGCCGGCGTCGGACGGTGGGGTGGGTCCGGCGGTCGACGCGCGCCGGGAGACCGGGGCTGAGGGCGCGGCAGGGAACGACGCGGCTGCCGTCGCGGGTGGGCAGGACGGGGCGTATACCGCTGGGGCGGCTTCGGCTGTCGGCGCGCGGTCCGGGGTCGGCCCCGCAGCCGGGGCCGCCGTCGCGGGCGGGTGGGGCGGGGCGGGTGCCGCCGGGGTGGCTTCGGACGCCGGTGTGGGCCCGGCGGTCGACGTGCGGCGGGAGATGGGGGCTGACGGCGCGGGCGGGAAGGGCGCGGCCGCCGGGGTGGTTTCGGACGCCGGTGTGGGTTCGGCCGTCGACGCGCGGCGGGAAGCCGGGGCCGGGGGTGGTGCGGTGGCGGTGGGGGCGGCGGGTGACGTCATCGGGGGGCGAGGAGGCGTACCCGCGAGGGGCAGGCGTTGCACGTGCGGGGAGAGGGGGGAAGGAGCCGGGCCCGGGACCCGGGGGACCGGCACGAGGGCGTCCAGGAGCAGGCCGGACGGGGCCGACGGGGTAACGGCGTGCCCCATCGCGCCGCTGAGGGCCGGGCTCTGCCGCGTCGCCAGCGAGGTGGGGAAGTTCCGGTCGGCCGTCAGCCGCGGCATGCCCAGCACCCGCTGGACCGGGGCCGTCGCCGCCCACCCGTCGTCCGCCGGTACGGGCGTCGCCGCGGGCCCCGGTACGGTGGTCGCCCCGTCAGCCGGTCCCCTACCCCGCGCCGCGCGTTCCCGTGCCCGTCGGCCTCGTCCGAACAGCCCCATCGTCTTCCCCTTTCCGTTCCGGTTCACCGTGCAGCGGAGCCGAAGCCCCCGTTACGCCTCCTCCAGCCGCGCCACCCGCTCTACGTACGCCTGCCGGTCCGCGTGTTCGAGGTCGAGGATCGTGTCCAGGTCCCAGTGGAGGTGGTAGGCCAGGTACGCGGTCTCCTCCTCGATCCGGTCGGCCGCGTACGTCACGATTCCCCCAGGCGGCTCCCGGCCAGCTCGACTTCGAAGGCGCCCTCGCAGTGCGGACACGACACGGCCGCGCGGGTGTGACCCTCCGCGTTGATCCGCCGGTAGAAGTCCTGGAGGAAGGCGAGGTCGGAGGCGAACATGTTCTCCACCGTCCCGTCGTGCACCATCGCCATCGTGCCGAGCCGGGTGATCACCCGGCCCAGCAGCACCACCGACAGGTACGCCGGGTTCTCGCGCACCCGGACGTCCCGCAGCGGGACCAGCTCGTCCCTGGCCGTCGCCAGCCGCATCGAGCCGTTGCGGTGCACGGTCCCGGACTCGTCCACGAAGCCGCGCGGCAGCTCGAACTCGAACTCCGTGCGCAGCGGCTCCCGTACGGCCGCGCCCGGGCCGCCGGCCGGCCCTTCTCCCGGCGTCGGTCCCTGCCCCGACCCCTGCCCCTGCCCCTGCCCCTGCCCCGGTCCCGGTCCCTGGCGTCGCATCACTCGATGACCAGCTCTTCGAAGGTGATGGTGACCTGCTCGGTGAGCGCCGACGCGGCACCCGCCTTCACCGAGCTGACCTCCACCTTGGAACACCAGGCATTGCGCAGGTTGTAGCGGCGTACCGGGTTGTCCTGGTAGTCCATCATCATGATCGTCGCGTTCTTGCGGGCGGAGCCCATGTCGCCGTTGATCGAGGCGCTGATCCACTGGGTGAAGGCGGTCGACTGGGTCGCCCCGCGCGTCACCGAGCACTGCCCGGCCTTCTTCACGCCGGGCAGCTTCTTGATGACGGGCCTGCCGTCCGCCGAGACCTGCTGGTACTCGATGACGTCCTGCTCCATGGACAGGCTGCTGACTTCCTGCAGGAACTCGACCATGACACCGTCGATCTGCAAGCCGAAGTTGTGCGAGGTGAGCGCGTCACCGGGCTGAAGGGACATGCGGGGCTTCTCCTTGTTCGTGGCGTACGACGTGCGTGACGTGCGGGTGGTCAGGCGCCGGCCCCCGGCGGGGCCGGCCTACTCCTCCAGCTCCCCTCCGCCGCCCGAGAACTGGGCCAGCCGGAACACCACGAACTCGGCGGGCTTGACCGGCGCGATGCCGATCTCGCACACGACCCGCCCGAGGTCCACGGACTCGACGGGGTTCGTCTCCGCGTCGCACTTCACGTAGAACGCGTCCTCGGGACGCTGGCCGAACAGGGCGCCCGAACGCCACTCGTTGACGAGGAAGGCCGAGATGTTGCGCCGGATCCGCGCCCACAACGCCTGGTCGTTCGGCTCGAACACCACCCACTGGGTGCCGATCAGGATCGACTCCTCCAGGTAGTTGAAGTAGCGGCGCACGTTCAGGTAGCGCCACGCCGGGTCGGAGGCCAGCGTGCGCGCGCCCCAGACGCGGATGCCCCGGCCCGGGAAGGCGCGGACGCAGTTCACGCCGACCGGGTTGAGCAGGTCCTGCTCACCGCGGGTGATCTGGAGCTCCAGATCGACGGCGCCCCGCACGATCTCGTTGGCCGGGGCCTTGTGCACCCCGCGCTCGGCGTCGTTGCGGGCCCAGACACCGGCCATGTGGCCGGAGGGCGGGACCACCTCCGTCTGCCCGCTCGACGGATCGAAGACCTTGATCCACGGGTAGTAGAGCGCGGCGTAACGGGAGTCGTAGCCGGCCACGTCCATGCGCCACTTGCGGATGTCCCGCGCGTTCAGGCCGGGCGGCGGGTCGAGGACCGCCATCCGGTCGCCCATCAGCTCGCAGTGCGCGATCATGCCGAGCTGTACGGCCTTGACCTGCTCCAGGTCGATCAGGCCCTGCTGGTAGGCGGCCATCAGGTCGGGCGCGGCCACCATGGTGACCTCGTCCAGGGCCTCCAGCCCGCCGAAACCGGTGCGGTCGGCGGAGTCGCCGATGAACCGCGCGGAGTCCAGCCGGCCTTCCCCGGGGGCCTGCACGGCCCCCGTCGGGGCCGCGCCGGAGGACGCGGGGAGCGCGCCGGGTGCGGGCACGGCCAGGGTCAGGGTCTGCGCCTCGGGCCGGGCCTGCGCCACGCCCGGAGCGGCCTCCTCGACCACGATGGTCTTCGACCGCTGACGGATCTGGGTGACGACGTAGTTGCGAGCCGACTTCCGGGCACTGACGTCGAAGTCCTCGACGAGCGTGTCGCCGTCCTTGACCAGCAGCTTGAAGCGATCGGCGCCGGCCTCGCCCTCGATGTCCTGGACCTCGACGGTCAGCGTCCCGCCGTCGGTCCGGCCCGCGGCGAGCGCCGCCACCCTGAACGCGCCGAGCGCGACGGCCTCGCCGACCGCGATCTCCCGCGCGGTGGAGGCCCCGGCCGGGCCGGACGCGGCGGCCCGGCCCGCGCCGTCCGTGGATGCCGGACGTCCGGCCGCGGGGGCGCCGCCGACCCGGACCACGTACGCCGCCGTGCCGCCGTTGTTGAAGAACCCGTACACGGAGTGCGCCAGATAGCAGCCGTCCGTGAAATCACCGAACTCGGCGACGTACTGGGACCAGTTGGTCACCAGCGTCGGCTCGTTCAGCGGTCCGTGGGGAGCCAGCCCCACGAAGGCGGCGACCGACGTCCCCACTCCCTCGATGGGCCGGGACCCGCCGGCGACCTCTTCCACATAGACGCCGGGGGACAGGTAGGTGGGCACGCGGTGATCTCCTCGCGGTGGTGGGGCGGGCCGGTTCCGCTGGTCAGACCGACCTTCGCCGATGCGCCCACCGCCGCGGGAGGACCGGGCGGGCGGAGTCGGGGGCAGCGCGGGCTGCCCGCCCGTACCCGCCGCACACGTCCCGCGTAACGTTGCCCGCGGCCGTTGTGCGGGCAACCGGGGGGCGCGTGACGCGGGAGCAGGGTGTGGGAGACGCGGCGGGCCTGCGGTTCCGGATGCTCGGGCCGATGACCGCCCGGGTGCCCGGCGGGGCACCCCTGGCGCTGGGATCCAACCAGCAGCGGGCCCTGCTCGCCGTCCTGCTCCTGCGGCGCGGCCGCACCGCGCCCATGGCCGAACTTCTCGACGCCCTCTGGGGAGAGCGGGTGCCGCCGCGCGCGGTGGGCACCCTGCGCACCTACGTGTCCCGGCTGCGCTCCCTCTTCGAGCCGGACCGGCCCGCCCGCGCACCGGCCAGGCTCCTGCTGTCCGCCCCCGACGGCTACGCCCTGCGGCTGCACGGCCCGGTCCTGGACATGGACCAGTTCGAGCGCGGCCTCGCCGACGCCGCCCGGCTGCGCACGGCCGGTGACACCCGCGAGGCGTACCGCACCCTCGGCGACGCGCTCGGACTCTGGTCGGGGACGCCGCTCGCCGGGCTGCCCGGCCCGTATGCCGGGGCGCAGCGGGACCGGCTCACCGAACTGTGGCTGACCGCCCGCGAGGACCACTTCCACAGCGCCCTGGAACTCGGCCTCGACCGTGACATCGCGGCCGTCGCGGCCCTGCGCGCCTTCGCCGCCGAGCACCCGCTGCGCGAGAGGACCCAGGCCCTGCTCATGCTCGCGCTGCACCGCGCGGGCCGTCCCGGCGAGGCCCTCGCGGTGTACGAGGTCACCCGCGACACCCTCGACGTGGAACTCGGGGTCCCGCCCGGGCCCGAACTGGCGGCACTGCACCGCAGGCTGCGTTCCCAGGCCGCCACCGGTGGACCGGGCACGGTCCCGCCGGGAACGGATCCCCGGCCCGCCGGGGCCCCGGGAAGGACGCGCGCGACACCCGGCGCGGCGTCCGCGCCCGCGTTCCCCTTCCCCCCGGCGGGCCCGACCGCCTCGGTGGCACCTTCCGCCCCGGCGGCGCCCGCCGCCGCGGTGGTCCCCCTCGCCCCCGTGGTCCCCCTCGCCCCCGCCGTCCCGTTCGCCGGACGGGCGGCGGAGACCGGCCCGCTCGTACGGCTGCTGGCCGGCGGTGCGGACGACGCCGTGCCCGTGGCGGTACTCACGGGCATGCCGGGCATCGGCAAGACCGCCCTCGCCGAGCACGTCGCGGAGCAGGTCCGCGGCTCCTTCCCCGACGGCGTGCTCCGGGTCTCCCTGCGCGGCGGCCCGGCCGAGGCGCTCGCCCGCCTCGTGAGCGCCCTCGGCGTCCCGGACCCCGAGATGCCCGAGGGGCTCGAAGCGCGGGCGGCGTTCTACCGTTCCCTGCTGGCCGGGCGGCGCGTCCTCACCCTCCTGGACGACGCGCACGACACCGCGGGGCTGCTCCCGCTGCTGCCCGGCACCCCGGGCTGCGCCGCGCTCGTCACGAGCACCGGGCGCGGTCTGCTCGTACCGGGGGCGCTCCTCGTCGACGTACCGGAACTCGACGAAGCGGCCGCCCTGCGGCTCCTGACCGTTGCCGCCGGACCGGGGCGGACCGGGGAGTCCGCGGCGCTGCGCGCCCTCGCCGGCCGGTGCGCCGGACTGCCGCTCGCCCTGTACCTGGCCGGCCGCCGGCTGAGCCTG
>NZ_JBEOXU010000249.1:0-5714 GCF_040296725.1 Streptomyces sp. NPDC002044 | reverse complement strand
GGCGCCGTCCGCGGAGGTCAGCGCGACCGGGGCGAGGCTCCAGCGGCGGGCCGCGGCGGCGATCAGGCGGGCCCTGGCGGTGGCGGCGCACTGGCGGACCGGGCCGTAGAGGGAGCGGATGGAGTTGGAGGAGCCGGTGAGCTGGTTGAAGAGCAGTTCGGGCCGCGCGTCGTCCAGTTCCACGCGTACGGAGGCCAGCGGCGCGTCGAGCTCCTCCGCGACGAGCATGGCCACGGCGGTGGTCAGCCCCTGGCCGACCTCCTCGCGCGGCAGCCGGAAGCGGACGGTGCCGTCGGCGTCGACGGCGAGGGCCAGCAGGGCGGAGGTGGGGGCGCCGGCCAGGATGAACAGGTCGCCGAGGTCGACCAGGTCGGCGATGGCGGGCAGCGACGGCACCACGGCGTGGGCGGGCTGCGGGGCGAGTGCGTCGGCCCCGGCGCGGGTGACCAGGGCGAGGGTCGGCGCCGCCACCAGGTAGGTCAGGAACGAACGGCGGCTCTGCCCGGCGGCGCGGCCCGCCCCGGCGCCCTCACCGCAAGCACCGTCCCCGGCGGGAGCACCGTCCCCGGAGGAAGCGCCCTCACCGGCCGTGACGTCCGGTCCGGCGGCGCGGCCCTGCCCGGCGCCGCTCCGTGCGGCGGTCTCGCGCCCTGCGGTGGTGTCGCGCCGCACCTCGGTGTCGCGCTGCCCGGTCATGTCGTGGTGTCCCCAGCCCTGCGCGGGCCCGCCCGCGCGGACCTCCCCCGTTCATTACCGACGCGTAGCGTAGCGACGACGCGAAGGGCTGGGAAGCCCGGGACGGCTCCGGCGGGCGCTCCCGGCGGATCGCCGCCGACGCGGTCGGCCGTACGGAGCATCAGTTCGAGGGGTGCCGTGGCGGTCCCGTTGACCAGCGCCCCGTACGGGCGGAGCGGGAGCGGTCACCTCGCACATCTCGGCCGTACGCTCGACCCGCGCCCTGTGCCTGGCCGGTTTTCCCGGCCGGCCGCGCCGCCCGTGCGAGGCCACGGGGGCGCGGAACCGCACGCGGGACCGGCCGGGGTCCGCCGGGTCCGTCCGGAGCCGCCGAGAACGGCTCCGGACGCCACTGACCGGATTCGTTCGTACACGGTGAAACCCCCGGATGGCCTCGGGCATATGCCAGAAGCAAGCACTGAGCGGATGTTGCCAAACGACTTACGCCCCGTCGTGGCCTGTGCCACAGTCGTTACCGGTCCTTCCATCAGACTTGGCCGTGCCGCGCCTGTATCGGAGTGCTCATGCCGTCCCACCTCTTCGCGGACCGCTCCGCGCAGCCCCACGAACCCGGGTCGGTGGACGCGCTGATCTCACAGACCCGGCGGCTCCGGGGAGACGTGGACGCGGTCCGCCGTGACACCGTCGTGGACGACGGCGACACCCAGGGCCGCTGGCAGCGCGCCCTGTGCGATCTCGCCGTACACCACCTCGACGACCTCGGCCGGCACCTCGGCCAGCTCAAGGAAGGCATGCCGCCCGCCCCCGAACCCGTCGCACCTCCTCAGGCGACGCCGTCCGGGGCGGTCCCCGAGCCCGGGTCCGGCCCCGGCGAGCGCCGGACCCGCGTGGGCACCGCCGAGTGGAACCTGCTGACCGACGAGGTCAGTTGGTCCGACGAGCTGTTCCAGATCTTCGGCCGCTCCCCCGGCGCGGGAGCGCTCCCCCTCGACGAACTCGGCTCCACCCTGTTCTCCGAGGACCAGCCCCTGCTCACCGCCTGGGTCACGGCCTGCCTGGTGGACGGCCGGCCGATCGACGGCGAGTTCCGCGTCGTGCGGGCCGACGGCCGGGTCCGGACCCTGCACATGAGGGGCGAACCCGTCCTCGACCCCGACGGCTGCACCGCCTCCATGTGGGCGGTGTTCCGGGACCTCAGCGAACTGCGCCGCAGCCAGCGGGCGGTACGCGACTCCCACGACAGCCTCCGGCTCCGACGGGAGATCGCACAGACCGAACACCGGCTGGCGGTCGAGCTACAGGAAGCCGTGCTCCCCCCGTGGCGCGGCTCCCCGCGCTCCCCGCACGGCACCGCGCCCACCCTGGACGTGGCCGCGCACTACCTGCCGTCCGCGACGCGGAACCTCATCGGCGGCGACTGGTACGACTCCCTCGAACTCCCCGGCGGACGCGCGATGCTGACCGTCGGCAACCTCACCGGGCACGGGGTCACCGCCACCTCCGGCATGGCGATGATGCTGGGCGCCCTGCGCGGCATGGCGATGGCCGGCATCGAGCCCGGCCCCCTGATGGGCTGGCTCAACCAGCTCCTCGAAACCTCCGCACAGCCCGCGCTCGGCTCGGCCGTCTGCTGCGCTTACGACCCCGCGCGCCGCGTCCTGTCCTGGGCGCAGGCCGGCCACCCCGCTCCCCTGCTGTTCCGCGCGGGCGCCGGCCGCGCCCTGCGGCCGCCGGAGGGCGCGCTGCTGGGCGCGACGTCCGGGGCCGCGTACGGGCAGGCCGAGGAGCCCGTCGAGCCCGGCGACGTACTCGTCCTGCACACGGAGGGGCTGACCGCGCGCGGCTTCGACCCCGGCCGGGCGGACGGGACCGAACGGCTGCTGGCCCTCGCACCGCGGTTCTCGGCGGCGCGGTCGGCGCAGGACTGCGTACGGCTCGTGACCGGGGAGTTCGGCGAGGCCGAGCGCGAGGACGACGCCTGCCTGCTCGTGGCCCGGGTCGGCGGCTAGCCGAGCGGGCGTACGGCACGCGGGAGCGGGACCCGCACGGGCTTCGCGGCCGCGCCGCAGAGCGCGGCCCTTCTCGTCTCCGTGCACGGTGCGGGAGGGCCGGAGGGGCGCGTGGCGGCTACACCTCCGAACCGCGCGGGCTGCGCGGCCGGGGGCTGTCGGGGAGGGCCCGCTCGATCTCCTCACGGAGGTCCTCGATGCGCGGGTAGCCCGCGTACTGGCCGGTGAGCCGGTACATCTCGCGCAGCCGGTCCCAGGTCCGGTGCGAGGAGGTCTCGTTCATCGAGACCAGGGCGAGCCGGGCGTAGCGGTCCGCCTGTTCCGGATCGTCCGCGATGAAGCAGGCCGAGGCCAGCGAGATGTAGTCGAAGATCTGCGAGCGCTGGTAGCCCTCGCCGCGCAGCCGCAGGGCCTCCTTGGCGTGCCGGGCCGCGACCGGCGCGGCCGAGGCGTCGTGGTCGGCCAGCGTCCGGTACGCCAGGGCCTGCATGCCGTGCAGATCGGCCTCGTCGAAGTGCTGCATCCAGCTCGGCGGCGGCACGTCGCCCTTGTCGGAGACGAACAGCTCCTCGGCCTCGCCCAGCGTGCGGCGCATGGCCTGGCCCTTGCCCATGGCGGCCTGCGCCCAGGCCTCGACGGTGTGCAGCATGGCGCGGGTGCGCGGGAGGGTCTGTTCGCCCGAGCCGGACTTGGCCAGCTTCATCAGGTCGAGGGCCTCGTTGGGCTTGCCGAGATGGACCATCTGGCGGGCGGCCCGGGACAGCGCCTCGCCCGCGCGCGGCCGGTCACCGCCCTCCCGGGCGGCGTGCGCGGCGATGACGAAGTACTTCTGCGCGGTGGGTTCGAGGCCCACGTCGTGGGACATCCAGCCCGCGAGCACGGCCAGGTTGGCCGCGACGCCCCAGAGCCGTCGCTGCAGGTGGTCGGGGTGGTGATAGGCGAGCATCCCGCCCACCTCGTTCAACTGGCCCACCACGGCCTTGCGCTGGAGCCCGCCGCCTCTGGAGGCGTCCCAGGCGCGGAACACGTCCACCGAGCGCTCCAGGGCCTCGATCTCCTCGGAGCCGATCGGGGCGGCCTCGTAGCGGTCGTAGCTCGCGGGGTCGGCCTGGAATGCCTCCCCGAAGCCCGCCGCCTGCTTGGCGCGGGCCGGGTCGGTGTGGAGCCAGTCGTGCATGGCGTTGGTGAGGGCGGAGCCGGCGGTGAGCACGGCTCCCGCGCCCATCAGACCGCGTCGGTTGAGCATGAGGTCCATTCCCGTGAATTCGGTGAGGACCGCGGCTGTGCGTTCGGGCGCCCAGGGCATCCCGTCGGGGTTCTCCTGAACCCCGTCCGGCCGCCGTTTGGTGGTGCGCCGCTGCCGTACGAACCCGAGGTCCTCCATGGTCACGACACGACCGAGCCGCTCGGTGAACAGTGCTGCCAGTACCGTGGGAACCGGTTCGCGCGGGGACTCCCCCATGTCGATCCAGCGCCGCACCCGTGAGGTGTCGGTGGCCAGCTGGGGGTGGCCCATGGCCGCCGCCTGCCGGTTCACCATCCTCGCGAGTTCGCCCTTCGACCAGCCGGCCAGGCCGAACAGGTCGTTCAAGCGGGTGTTCGGACCTTTGCTCACGTCAAGCCCCCAGGTTCTCGGCTGAGTTGACATTAACCCGGCGTCAGATGCCCGGCGACTATTCGCCAGGCTTCGCCAGGGCACGCTTCGTGGTCCGCCACCCACGCCCGGGTGTCAGGTAGGAATGCGCCTCCCCGACCCGGTTCACCGGCGGAACTCCCCAGGGTGAAGCACGGGATCCGGCGGGGTGGCGTACGCAAACCGTCGGCGCACGAAGGGATCCGTAACGCCATGTACGCAGCAACGACCTCCGTGTCCGCACCGGTCCGGCCGCACCGCACGCTCCAGGCGGGCGGCGGCCCCTACCTCGAACCCGGCCGCCCGGCCGCCCCGGTTCAAGGCGCCGTACGGGCCCGGCGGCTACCGGGTACCGGATCGCAGCCGCTGAGCGGCAGAATCGACCTCTCCGGGCCGCAGGGCGCCCAACTGCGCACCGCCCTCGCCTCGGTACAGCGGATCTGTCCGGAGTTCGCGCCCGTACAGGTGCTGCGCCGCAGCGGCCGCTCGGTCCTGCTCGTGGGAACCACCGGACGGATGACCGCCGTCGCGAAGGTGTTACTGGATCACTCGCCCGAATGGCGCGAGCGGTACCGGCACGAAATAGCGGCGTACCGGGCGTTCGTCCGGCACCGCCCGCCGGTCCGGGTCCCGCGGCTGATCGCCGCCGATCCGGAGAACTGCACGCTGGTGGTCGAGCGGATGGCGGGCCGGGTCGCCGCGCTCCAGCGGCATCCGGTGGAAGCCCCGCCGCGGGTCGACCTGCGGGCGGCCCTGGGCGCGGTCTGCCGGGTCAACCAGTGGCGCCCGCCGGCCGACCTGTTCGGAGCCCCGCTGAACTACGGGCGGCGGATCACCCGTGACTACGAACTCGGCCTGCTGACCGACCGGGACCTCGGCGACCTCCAGAAACTGCTGCACGGCGCACGGCAGTCGGGCGCCGGGCTGCAGTTCAACCACGGCGACGCACTGCTGTCGAACCTGCTGCTGTCACCCGCCGGCCCGGTGCTGCTCGACTGGGAGCACGCGGGCTGGTACCTGCCGGGCTACGACCTGGCGACCCTGTGGACGGTACTGGGCGACGCCCCGGACGCCCGCGCGCAGATCAGCCGGCTCGCCCAGTCCGCCGGTCCGGCCGCGCGGGACGCCTTCCTGGTGAACCTGATGCTGGTGCTGACCCGGGAGATCCGGATGTCCGAGACGGCCATCCAGCGCTCGATGCTGGCGGCCACCCCGGCCCAGCCCCTGCCCACGGGCGCCCTCACCTCCGGGGAGGAGCAGCGGCTGCTGCTGCGGCGCCTGCACGACGACGCCGGGATGGCCCGCAGGGCGGTCCGCGCGGCGGTCGGCACCCGCTGAGCCGTCCCCACGAACGCGAAGCCCCGCGGCCCCCACCG
>NZ_JBEOXU010000248.1:0-5759 GCF_040296725.1 Streptomyces sp. NPDC002044 | reverse complement strand
TGGCCCTAGGGGGGCCCCTCCTGGGGCGGCCCCCCCCGCCGCGTGCCCCGCCGCCCCCCCGCGGCCGGCGCGGACCCGGCCGCATCCCCGTCCGCGGGTGCCACACGAGCCCGCAGGGCGCTCACGTTCCGTACGAGCCCTCACGGCCCTCCCGGCCCTCACCAGCCGTGGGAACCCCGCGGCAACCGTTCCGCCACGCGAGACGCACACGGCTCGTCCGGCCCGGCGGGGGATAATCGCCGGTGTGAGCGACGAGCAGCGAGACCAGACCCCCGCCGAGCCGGCCACGGCCCCGGCGGCGCAGGAGCCCAGCGGCCCCGAGCCCGAGCCGATCCAGTTCTTCGGCACCACCTGGGTGAAGCACGACGGCGGCTACGCCCTGCGCCGTGCCGCCATGGCCGGAGGCTCCCTGCTCACCGCCGTCGCGGCGGCCTTCCTGCTGCGCCTGTCGTACGAGGGCCTGGAGATCGGCAACGTCGGCCCCTTCCTCAGCATCTCCGTCGTCGTCCTCTTCGCCATCGCCAGCTCCATCGCCTTCGTCAAGACCTGGGACTCCTTCAGCCGCCGCGCCGCCCCGTCGTCCGACGAGACCGCGCTCAAGGGCCTCAAGACCATCGGCTTCATCGGCTCCCTCATCGCGTACTTCATCCGCTGCTTCTTCGAGGCCCCGGGGGAGAAGCTGCGCCGCGCCGAGTACGAGCGCGCCACCGTCGAGTACGCCCGCCGCCGCAGCTCCCGCACCGGAAACCCGGCGGCCCGCCGCCCCAAGCGCAAGAAGTGACCCCGCCGCGCCCGGCGCCGACGCGGCACCCGGGCCGAGCGGCACGCGGAACGGGCTGACCCGCTCAGGACCCACGCTCCTGGCCGGCGTGCCATGCGCCGCCGCACACACGGGAGGCGTCCCGAAACCCGCCGGCGGCAACCCCGCCTCCTCCGCCTGAGCCGCCCTAGCCCTCGCCCGGCACCGCCGTTCCACACACGGTGCGTTCCGGACACCCGCCACCGGGCCTGCCCCCCGCGCGCGCCCGCTGCCCGCGCCTGCCCCCCCGCGCCTGCTGCCCGTGCCGGAGCTGCCCGCGGCAACGCCGCCCGCACCGATCGCGGCCGCCCGGGACCCCGGGACCCCGGGACCGCCCCGTCGCCTGCCTCCGGGGACCACCTCCCCAGGACGCGCAATCAGCCACGGTCACCACCCCCTCGGGCCCCGGCCCCGGACCCCCCGGACCCCCCAGCCCCGGCTTCCCGGCCCCCGGGCCCCTGCCCCCCGAGCCCCTGCCCCCCTGCCCCCGGGCCCCTCAAACCCTCGGGCCCCCGGGCTCCTCGGGCCCCCGTGCCCCCGGGCTCCCCGCCCCCGGCGGGCAGCCGTGCCCGGCTCCCGCGCCCGCCCGCCGGGGGCGAATTCCGTCCCGCCGATTGACGACCGGCATCGGCGGGAGCATTATTCATCACATGATGAATAATGCTTCCGAGGGAGCCCCGGCCCGCACCCCGGCCGCCATCCACGCCCACGGCCTCACCGTGCGCCGCGGCACCGGCCGCACCCCCCGTACCGTCCTCGACTCCATCGCCTTCGACGTCCCCCGCGGCCGCATCACCGGCCTCCTCGGCCCCTCCGGCTGCGGGAAGTCCACCCTCATGCGCGCCGTCGTGGGCACCCAGGCCCACGTCACCGGCACGCTCGACGTCCTCGGCCGCCCCGCCGGCCACCCGGAGCTCCGCTCCCGCATCGGCTACGTCACCCAGGCGCCCTCCGTCTACGACGACCTCACCGTCCGGCAGAACCTCGACTACTTCGCCGCCGTCCTCGACCCCGGCCGGGCCGCCGCCGACCGCCGGCGCGCAGCCGTCGCCCGCGCCATCACCGACGTGGACCTCACCTCCCGCGCCGGAGCCCTCGCGGGCAACCTCTCCGGCGGCCAGCGCAGCCGCGTCTCCCTCGCCGTCGCCCTGCTCGGCACGCCGGAGCTCCTCGTCCTCGACGAACCCACCGTCGGGCTCGACCCCGTCCTGCGCCGCGACCTGTGGAACCTCTTCCACGACATCGCCGCCACCCGCGGCGCCACGATCCTCGTGTCCTCCCACGTCATGGACGAGGCCGAGCGCTGCCACGACCTCCTCCTCATGCGCGGGGGCCGGATCCTCGCCCAGGACACCCCCGACGCCCTGCGCACCCGCACCGGCTCCGCCACCGTCGAGGAGGGCTTCCTGCGCCTCGTGGACGAAGCCAACGCCGCCGCGAAGACGGGCACGGCGCCCACCCCCGCCGCAGCGCCCACCCCCACCGCCGCCACCATCGCCGGGGAGCAGACCCGATGAACGCCGCCCTGAGTCCCGCCCGCACCGCCGCCACCGCCGCCCGCGTCCTGCGCCAGCTCCGCCACGACCCCCGCTCGATCGCCCTGATGCTGCTGGTCCCCGTACTGATGCTGACGCTGCTCCGCTTCGTCTTCGACGGGAACGCGCAGACCTTCGACGGCATCGGAGCGTCGCTCCTCGGGATCTTCCCGCTCATCACGATGTTCCTGGTGACCTCCATCGCCACCCTGCGCGAGCGCACCTCCGGCACTCTCGAACGCCTCCTCGCCATGCCGCTCGGCAAGGGCGACCTCATCGCCGGCTACGCCCTCGCCTTCGGCGCCGTGGCCGTCGTCCAGTCCCTCCTCGCCACCGGACTCGCTCTCTGGGTGCTCGGCCTCGACGTCGTCGGCTCCCCCTGGCTGCTCCTGCTCGTGGCCCTCCTCGACGCGCTCCTCGGCACCGCGCTGGGCCTCTTCGTCTCCGCCTTCGCGGCCTCCGAGTTCCAGGCCGTCCAGTTCATGCCGGCGGTGATCTTCCCCCAGCTGCTCCTCTGCGGCCTCTTCGCCCCCCGCGACACCATGCAGCCCGTCCTCTCCGGCATCTCCGACGTCCTGCCCATGTCCTACGCCGTCGACGGCATGACCCAGGTCCTCACCCACACCGACATGACCGCCGCCTTCGTCCGCGACGCCGTCGTCGTCGCCGCCTGCGCCGTACTCGTCCTCGGCCTCGGCGCCGCCACCCTCCGCCGCCGCACCCCCTGACGCCCTCCCCGCCGCACGTCCCGAACCGGCCGGGGAGCGCGGAGCGCGGACCGCGGACCACGGACCGGACACCCGCCCGCCGCTGCGCCCCCGGGTGCAAGGATGAGGACGTATCCCCAGCACGCGTGCAAGAGAAGTTCGGCGAGGTGAATCGGGCATGACCCAGACAGTCGCAGTCCTCGGTACCGGCAAGATCGGCGAGGCCCTCCTCAGCGGGATGATCCGCGGCGGCCGGCCCGCCTCGAAGCTCCTCGTCACGGCCCGCCGCCCGGAACGCGCCGAGGAGCTGCGGTCCCGCTACGGCGTCGAGGCCGTCTCCAACGCCGAGGCCGCCAAGCGCGCCGACACCCTCATCCTCACCGTCAAGCCGCAGGACATGGGCCGGCTCCTCGACGAGCTCGCCCCGCACGTCCCCGCCGACCGCCTGATCATCAGCGGCGCCGCCGGCATCCCGACCTCCTTCTTCGAGGAACGGCTCAGCCCCGGCACCCCCGTCGTCCGCGTCATGACGAACACCCCCGCCCTCGTCGACGAGGCCATGTCAGTCATCTCGGCCGGCAGCCACGCCACCGCCGCGCACCTCCTGCACACCGAGGAGATCTTCGGCGGCGTCGGCAAGACCCTGCGCGTCCCCGAGTCCCAGCAGGACGCGGCCACCGCCCTGTCCGGCTCGGGGCCCGCGTACTTCTACTTCCTCGTCGAGGCCATGACCGACGCCGGCATCCTCCTCGGTCTGCCCCGGGCCCAGGCCCACGACCTGATCGTGCAGGCCGCCGTCGGCGCCGCCGTGATGCTCCGCGACAGCGGCGAGCACCCGGTCAAGCTCCGCGAGGCCGTCACCTCCCCGGCCGGCACCACCATCAACGCCATCGTGGAGCTGGAGAAGCACGGCGTACGCGCCGCCCTCATCGCCGCCCTCGAAGCCGCCCGCGACCGCAGCCGCGAGCTGGCCTCCGGCAACAGCTGAGACACCCGTGACGGGTGGGGGCCCCGAGTCACCCGGGGCCCCCACCCGCCCCGCCCGTCACGGCTCCAGCAATCCGATCGCCCGGTACGCCCGGTCCACCACCGGCCGCGCCAGTTCCCGCGCCCGCCCGGCCCCGGCCCGCAGCACCCGCTCGGTCTCCGCCGGATCCGCGGCCAGCACCGCGTGCCGCTCCCGTACCGGCCGCAGCAGCTCGACCACCGCGTCGGCGACGTCCCGCTTCAGCGCCCCGTACCCCTGGTACCCGTCGGCCAGCTCCCCCGGCTCACCGCCGGTGCAGGCGGCGAGGACATCCAGCAGGTTCGCGACCCCGGGCCGCGCCTCCCGGTCGTAGACCACGCCGCCGTCCCCGCTGTCGGTGACGGCCCGCATCACCTTCTTACGGACCACCTCGGGCTCGTCGAGCAGGTAGACGACGCCCGCCCCGCTCTCGTGGGACTTTCCCATCTTCGACGTCGGCTCCTGAAGGTCCATGACCCGCGCGCCCACCGCCGGGTGGGTCGCCCTGGGGACGGTGAAGGTGTGCCCGTACCGCTGGTTGAACCGCACGGCCAGGTCCCGGGTCAGCTCGACGTGCTGCCGCTGGTCCTCGCCCACCGGCACCTCCTGCGTTCCGTACGCCAGGATGTCGGCGGCCATGAGCACGGGATAGGTGAGCAGTGAGAGCCGCACACCGTCCCCGGCGCCCTGCGCCCTCGCGGCCTTCTCCCTGTACTGGATCATCCGCCGCAGCTCGCCGTCGGTGGCGGTGCACTCCAGCAGGTACGCGAGCCGGGTGTGCTCGTCGACGTGGCTCTGCACGAAGAGCGTGCACCGCTCCGGATCGAGCCCCGAGGCGAGCAACAGCGTCGCCGCCTGTCGGCTGAGCCTGCGCACCCGCGCCGGCTCGTGCTCGACGGTCAGCGCGTGCAGGTCGACGACGCAGAACAGCGCCTCGTCGGGCGCCTGGTCGGCGGCGACCCACTGCCGTACGGCCCCCAGGTAGTTCCCCAGCGTCAGATGCCCGGTCGGCTTGACCCCGCTGAAGATCCTCGTCATGTCCGCTCTCCCTTGATGTGAGTGGTGTGTACGAGGCCACCGCGTCGGCGACCGAGCCACTCCCGGGGAGGGGAGAAACGAAAACGGCCGCCGAGGCGGCGGCCGTGAGCGCGTGCGTGCTCGCGTGATGGTCCGGCCGCCGTCAGGCGGCCCACCAGCGAAGGCTGAGCGTGAGCACGTGCGTAGTCATGGCCGCAGCGTAGACCGTGGGAGGTGGGGAGGAGGTGAGATTCGGGAACCCCGCGTGGCCGACCAGCCAGGGGTTGACACACCTGTTCCGAGTCCGTAAGGTTCTTCGAGTTGTCCGAAGTGAGCGCCGACCCCGGTCGGTCCCCGGACAACCATCCCGCACTACACATTCGAACGCGCGACTCGCTTTGTCGTCCCGTTTTCATGTGTATTTGCGAATGAGGAATCCGCGTCCGAGGACGCGGCCGCCGATTAGGTTCGGGGGCAGGGAATCCGCTACTGTCTCACTCGCCGGAAGGGCCCAACAGCCCTGAAGGCAAACCCCGCTGACCGGGAGTCAGGTCCGAAAGGTTCTGATAGAGTCGGAATCGCCGGAAAGGAAAGCGCGAAAGCGAATACCTGGAAAGCACCGAGGGAGTCAGGCCCGAAAGAGTCTGATAGAGTCGGAAACGCAAGAACAGAACGAAAGCCCGGAGGAAAGCCCG
>NZ_JBEOXU010000247.1:0-5781 GCF_040296725.1 Streptomyces sp. NPDC002044 | reverse complement strand
CCGGCCGGACGCCCGGTAGCGGCCGGGGCCCGTTTCCGGCGTCCGGCGCGGGTACTGACTTTCCGAGGCGGTCCTGGCGTGCCGGTCCGGTCCTGGCGTCCCGGTTCGGGCCCCAACATGCCTGGGGCCGAAGCGGGTTACGAGCCCGGCTGGATGACCGTGACCCCGCGGCCCGCCGCCGATCCCATCGCCGCGAGGGCCGCCGGTGCGGCGTCGAGCGGGATCACCGAGGTGACCAGCAGGTCCGGGCGCAGCACCCCGGAGCGGACCAGTTCCATCATCGGCGGATACGCGTGCGCGGCCATCCCGTGACTGCCGAGGATCTCCAGCTCCCAGCCGATGACCCGCTCCATCGGCAGTACCGCCCCGCCGCCCGCCTCCGGCAGCAGCCCGACCTGTACGTGCCGACCCCGCCGCCTCAACCCGGTCACCGAGGCCGCCGCCGTCACGGGCGAGCCCAGGGCGTCGAGCGAGAGGTGCGCGCCCGCGCCGGTCACCTCGCGCACCGCGGCGGCCGTGTCACCAGCGGTGGCGTCCACGGTGTGCGCGGCGCCGAACTTCCGTGCCAGATCCAGTGCTTCCGGCGACGTGTCCACGGCCACCACCCGCGCGCCGGCCGCGGCCGCGATCATCACCGCCGAGAGGCCGACCCCGCCGCAGCCGTGCACCGCGACCCACTCGCCCGCAGCGACCCGCCCCCGCGCGACCACGGCCCGGAACGCCGTCGCGAAGCGGCAGCCCAGCCCGGCTGCCGTCGTGTAGGCGAGCCCGTCGGGCACGGCCACCAGGTTCACGTCGGCGTGGTCCAGGGCCACGTACTCGGCGAAGGACCCCCAGTGCGTGAACCCGGGCTGGGTCTGCCGGGCGCACACCTGGTGTTGGCCGGCCGCGCATTCGGCGCACCTGCCGCAGGCGCAGACGAACGGCGCGGTGACCCGGTCCCCGGCCCGCCATCCGGTGACGCCCGCCCCCACCGCCTCCACCACACCGGCGAGTTCGTGCCCGGGCACGTGCGGCAGCACGATGTCCGGGTCGTGTCCCATCCACCCGTGCCAGTCGCTGCGGCACAGTCCGGTGGCCTCCACCCGCACCACCACTCCGCCCGCCGGCGGAGCCGGGTCCGCGACCTCCCTGACCTCGGCCTGCTCGCCGTACCGCTCGAACACCACCGCGCGCATGCCAACCGCCTTCCGCTCGCCTGCCCGCACGCTACCCCCGGCCGTGCCCGGACCCCCCGGCCGTGCCGGCGACAAGAAGGTGGAAGTCATCACGTAGGCGTACCGCAGGCGGGACCCCACGGGGAGGGAGAAGCGGACGGCGCGTCGAGGCTACGGCGCGCCGTCCCCGGCCCTGGCCAGGGCGAGGACCCCGGCACAGATCAGGGCGATGCCCAGCAGCTGGGGGAGCAGCCACCACTGGGCCCGCAGGTGTTCTTCGTACAGCAGGACTCCGAGCGCGACGCTGACGCTCGCGTCGCCCAGGGTCAGCGCGGGTTGTGAGGCGACCAGCGGTCCGCCCTGCATGGCGTGCTCCAGGAGCAGCAGGGCGCAGATGCCGCTCGCGCCGAAGGCGTACGTCTCCCAGGTCGTCAGGAACGCCTCGATGCCGCCTTCGTCGAGGACGTGCACGGCCGACTTCATGAGCGCGGCGGTGAGCGCGTAGCAGACGGCGGTGGCGGCGCCCAGGCAGCCGGCCCGTGCCCGGCCGGGCGGCCGGCGCAGACCCGCCACGGTCAGGGCGGCCACCGCGGCCGCGCAGGCGGCCAGGGCCAGGATCCACCGGTCGAACGGTACGTCCGTACGGTTCCCCGACGGCGAGGCGGCCGCGAGCGTGACTCCGAGCCCGGCCACCACCCCCGCCACCGCCAGCCACAGGGCTCCGGGCAGCCGCTGCCGGGCGACCAGCGAGGCGATCAGCAGCGCGAGCGGCAGCTCCAGTACGAACAGCGGCTGTACGAGGGCCATCGGCCCGGTGGCGAGCGCCACGGCCTGGCCCGCCCCGGCGGCGATCACGGCCAGGATGCCGCCGATCCACACGGGGCGGCGCAGCAGGTCGAGGATCAGTCCGAAGCGGAAGCCGTCGCTCTGCGGCACGGTGAGCGCGGCCCGCCGCTGGAGCACGGTGGCCAGTGCGTTGCTGAACGCCGCGAACAGCGCGAAGAGGACCGGCAGGACGACGCCCATGCCCCGATCCTCACCGTGCCCCCGTCAGGGCCGCGCCCCGACACCGCCGCGGTGACGTTTCACCCCGAGCGTTCCCCCGTCCGGACCTGTCCGGTCCGGTCCAGGTGCGAGCCTGTCCGCTCCCGTCACGACCCGGCGGACACCTCCAGCACCGGGGGCGCGTTGCCCCCGGGACGGCTGCTCGCGGCCGGACCCGTAACAACTGGGCCGACGGTGAACCTGTCCCGCCCCGTCCGCGGGCAGCGGTACCGCCCGCCCGCCGGCAGCGGCCCTGGCCCCGCCCGTCAGCCCGCGGCGGGTGCCGCGTCCCGCTCCCGGGCCCGGCGCAGGGCGAGACCGGCCAGGGCCTCGGGGGCACCCGCCTGGTCCCGGATGCCGGGGAACGCGTTGACGTCCACGATCAGCGGCGATCCCCCCGCGTCGATGAGGTCCACTCCGTACACGTCCAGTCCGTACGCCTCCCCGGCCGCCCGTACGAGCGCGGCCCAGCCCGGGGGGAGTTCGTCCGGTCCCAGCGACCGGGCCGGCCCGCGGCCGTCCGGGGAGAGTTCGGAGCGGCGCAGGGCGGCGAAGACCTGATCGCCGACCGCCCACACCTTGTGGTCCCAGCCGCTGTTGGGCGCGAAGTCCTGCACCACCACCGGCTCCTCGGGCCACCGCGCCGCCAGCGCGCGCAGTCCCGCCGCGTCGTCGACCCGGGCGACCAGGTCGCCGCGTCGACTGTGCCGGCTCTTGACCACCACCGGTGCGGTCGGCGCGTGGCCGGATGCCCACCGCCCCAGGCCGCCGACGGTCCGGGTGACCGCGAAGGGCAGGCCGGCCCGCAGGGCGATGTCCGCCATCGCGGTCCGGTCCTGGCACCGCTCGGTCGCCGCCGCCGAGTTGACCACGACGGCGCCCCGCTCCTCCAGCTCCCGGGCCAGGGCCAGCGCCCGCGGGGTCCGCGACTTCAGCAGGTACACGTCGGCCACGGCACGCGGTGGAACGGACCCGGTGCGCGGGTCGAGCGCTTCGACGGGGTGCCCGGCCGCGGTCAGCAGGGCACTCGCCGCCGCGAGCAACGGGTGTCCGGGTTCCGGGGTGATCAGGCCGACCCTCACGCGCTGTCCACCGCCCGCACCGTGACCTGCGCGGGAATCGAGACGGGCAGCGACGGGTACACCACCGCCGTGGGCGCGGCCGGCGCGGCCGTACCGCCCGCGCGTGCCAGCCCGAGCACCGCCCGGGCCACCCGTGCCGCCGCGTCCGGTACCTTGCGGAAGCTCGGGAAGTCGTTCACGTCGACGACCACCGGCCCCTCGGGGCCCAGGAGTACGTCCACCCCGTACAGGTCGAGCCCGTACACCGCCCCCACCTGCGCGGCGAGCGCCGCGACCTCCGAGGACAGCGGCACGCGGCGCTCGCGCACCGAGGGGTCGGGGTGCAGCGGGGAGCAGCGCTCGGTCGCGAACAGTTCCCCGCCGACCGCGTACACCTTGATGTCGATGCCCGAATTGGGCACGTACGGCTGGGCGATGAGCATGCCCTCGCCCGCGAGTACGGGAAGCATCGCCCCCAGCCGGTCCGGCGAGGACAGCAGGTGCACGGCCCGCCCGGAGCTTCCGTCGGCCGGTTTGACGACGAGCGGGTACTCCGCCGCCGGTATCTCCCCGAGCAGTTCCGGGGCGGCCACCGCGTACGTCGTGGGCAGCGGGAGCCCCCGCACGCGGCCGATCGCCGCCGCGAGTGCCTTGTCCCGTACGCCGCGGATCGAGCGGGCGTCGTTGACCGTCGTCATCCCGGCGGCCGCGGCGGCCTCCAGAAGGGTCAGACCCGGGCCGCCGGACACCGTCTTGAGCACCCACGCGTCGTGCGCGCCGGTCCGCACCACCTCGGTCATCCGCAGCAGCGAACCGCCCGGCCGCACCACGTCGACCCGGTGCCCCCAGGCGGTCAGTTGCCGGATCACCTCGTTCGGCATGCCGTCATGGCGGTAGTGCTCCTCCACCAGGAAGCAGAGCCTCATGGACCTTCCCCGTATTCCCCGGACGTCCGCCGATTCCGTCCGGCGAGTTGTGACGTCACAGGATGTCATGAACCGCAATGTGCTGATCGGTCCGCGTGTGCGAAGGCGCGACGCCGGGCCACACCGCCCGGGACCGCGGCGCGCGAAGCACGGAGCGGGGTCACCGGCGTCAGTACCGGGCCCCACCACAACTAGGAGTGAAATATGGCAAAGCGACCTATAGGAGCAGCCGTGCCAGGTAAAACCCGCCAGGAACTTTCCAAAACGATCAATAACTCACCTATAGTTGACTCTCGTTACTCACAGGAACCCTCTCCTCCATTTACGCCCGGTATGAGGCTTTGATTGATGACGGCGCCGCCCTCCCCCCTTCGCCCCTCCGCGCTCGCCCTGCTGATCACCGCAGCCGCAGGCGGCGCGCTCTCCACGGCGGCGGTGGCCGCGGCCCCGTCGGCCGTCCGCGTCCCCCTCGCCTGGTTCTCCGGCTCCGGGGTGCTGCTGCTCGCCATCGCGGCCTTCGCCGTGACCTGGTCGGCACGCACCGCCCGGCTGCTGCGCGGCAGGGTCTCCGGTCTCACCGGTGAGATCACCTCGCGCGACGCGTACATCGCCCGGCTGACCGCCGACACCTCGCGCGACGCGGCCACCCACCACGCCGACCGCGGCCGGCTGGCCGGCGCCCACGCGGCCGAACTCGAAGGGCTGACAAGTGCCCACGCGGCGCAACTGGACGGCCTCGTCGCCGCTCACGCCATCGAGCTGGACCGGCTGACCGCGGCCCAGAGCGCCTCCCGCGAACGGCTCGGCAACGAGCTGCGCCGCGCCGAGTCCGGCCGGGCCGCCGCCATGGCCGCCGCCGCCAACGCGGCCGGCCGGATGCAGGCCCTGGCCACCGGCATGCTGGCCGACCTCCGCGACATGGAGCACCGGCACGCCGACGAGGACGTCCTCGGCGACCTGCTCCACCTCGACCACCGCACCGCGCAGGCCGGCCGCCTCGCCGACTCCATCGCCGTGCTCACCGGCGCCCGTTCGGGCCGCCGCTGGGCGAAGCCGATCGTCATGGAGTCCATCCTGCGCGGAGCCATGGGCCGCATCGGCGGCTACCAGCGGGTGCGGCTGCACTCCACCAGCGACGCCGCCGTCGCCGGCCACGCCGCCGAGGGCGTCATGCACGCCCTCGCCGAACTGCTCGACAACGCCGCGAACTTCTCCCCGCCGACCGCCGAGGTCCACGTCTACGTGGAGGAGGTCCCGGCCGGCATCATCATCACCGTCGAGGACAGCGGCCTGGTCATGAGCGAGGTCCAGCTGCGCCGCGCCCAGCAGGCCGTGACCGCCGAGTCGCTGGACCTGGCCGGGCTCTCCGGCACCCGCCTCGGCCTCGCCGTCGTCGGCCGCCTCGCCCGCAAACACGGGCTGACGGTCTCCTTCCGGCCCTCCGCGCGCGGCGGTACCGGCGCGCTGATGATGCTGCCCCAGGAGCTGATCAGCCGTACCCCGTCCGACGCGGAGAGCGGCCCCGCCCTGGTGGCGAACCTGCAGGACGTGAAGACGCAGCTGGCGGCGCTGATGCCGGCCGGCTTCGTGACG
>NZ_JBEOXU010000246.1:0-5819 GCF_040296725.1 Streptomyces sp. NPDC002044 | reverse complement strand
CGGCCCCGGCCGGCGGGGGGCTCCCCGCCCCCCTCCGGGGCTCGCGCCCGGGGCCCGGGCCGGCGGGGGGGGCCCCCGCAAGGGCCGAAGGGCCCGTCCCCTCGCGGGTACGGGCCCTTCGGCGCGTTTCGACGGGGCGCTCAGGGCGCGTACTCACCCGTCACGGCGCGTACTTGTAGCCCACCCGGCGCACGGTCTGGATCGCCCCGCGGTGGGCGGAGCCCAGCTTGCGGCGCAGCCGCGCGATGTGCACGTCCACGGTGCGGCCGTCACCGACGTGGCCGTAGCCCCAGACCGTGGTCACCAACTGGTCCCGGCTGTGCACCCGGTGCGGATGCTTGACCAGGTGGGACAGGAGCTCGAACTCCAGGTACGTCAGGTCGAGCACCTCGCCGTCGACCTCGGCGGTGCGCTGCGCCGTGTCGATCCGTACGAGCGCGTCGCCCGTCGTCCCGGCGGCGGCCTCCTGGGCCTGCGGGGCGGGAGCGGCGACGGCGTGCGGGGCGAAGGCGATCTGCGGCTGCTGGTCGGCGGGCACGAGGACCAGGTAGCCGACCATCGGGGGCTGGCCCGGCAGGGTGGGCAGGGTGTGCTGGGGTGCGGGCAGCCAGGTGGCGCCCGGCGGAAGCAGGTCCACGACCCGAGCGACCTCGTCCCGGTCCACGGCGCGCAGCCGGTGGCGCGGACTGGGGGGGAAGGTCAGGGGAGAGGTGGTCGCGGCAGAAGTGAGGGTTCGGGTGTTCGCCATGAGTGGTCAGCTCTTTCACGCGGAGTAGTCGGCAGGAGACGCACGTACGTCATCGATGTCGGTACCGCACAGACCGAAGGCCCCGGGGACGTTCTGGTGGGAGATCCCGGAGGCTTTAGAGGGCCGGCGCGTTCTTCGCGCGGCAACACACCCGGTCGAAATCGTCATGCTGACGAGACGGCCAGAACTGCTCGAGGTCGCTGCGACCTGACGAGGTGTACGAGTGGCTGGCCATGCGCCCATTCAAGCAGATGTCGGCCCGCCGGGGCAGACCCCGTCTCACACCGTGGAGCGGAATCTCATATTCAGTGTTCATCACGCCGTCACACCCTTACATTCCCGACATAAAATCCGGCTGCCGCGTCGCTTCCACCCGTCCGGCCCGGCCGTTCGTATCGCATCGTGGGCACGCTGCCGGGCACGATCGCGGGCAGGGCCCTGGGGCAACGCCGAACGCCCGCCGGTCCTCGTGGACTCGGCGGGCGTTCGGGGCCGGCCCGCCCACCCGTGGCGGGCCGGGCGGCGGGATCAGACCAGGCCGTCCTTCTCCAGGCCCGTGCAGCAGGTGTCCGTGATCAGCCGGGTCACCACGTACGGGTCCACGTTCGCGTTCGGGCGGCGGTCCTCGATGTAGCCCTTGCCGTCCTTCTCCACCTGCCACGGGATGCGGACCGACGCGCCGCGGTCCGAGACGCCGTAGCTGAACTCGTTCCACGGGGCCGTCTCGTGCAGACCCGTCAGGCGCTCGTCGATGCCCGCGCCGTAGTTCTTCACGTGGTCCAGCGGCTTGCTGCCCTCGCCCAGCGACTCGCACGCGGTGATGATCGCGCGGTAGTCCTCGCGCATCGCCTTCGTGGAGAAGTTGGTGTGCGCGCCGGCGCCGTTCCAGTCGCCCTTCACCGGCTTCGGGTTCAGCGTCGCGGAGACGTTGAAGTCCTCGGCGGTGCGGTAGAGCAGCCAGCGCGCGATCCACAGCTGGTCGGAGACCTCCAGCGGGCCGACCGGGCCGACCTGGAACTCCCACTGGCCGGGCATGACCTCGGCGTTGATGCCGGAGATGGCCAGGCCCGCCGCGAGACAGTGGTCGAGGTGCTTCTCGACGATGTCACGGCCGAAGATCTCGTCCGAGCCGACACCGCAGTAGTAGCCGCCCTGCGCGGCCGGGAAGCCGTTGACGGGGAAGCCGAGCGGGCGGGCGCCGTCGAAGAAGGTGTACTCCTGCTCGATGCCGAAGATCGGCTCCTGGCCGGCGAACTTCTCCGCGACCGGGCGCAGCAGGGCCCGGGTGTTCGACTCGTGCGGGGTCATGTCGATGTTGAGGACCTCGCACATGACGAGGACGTCGTCACCGCCGCGGATCGGGTCCGGGCAGGAGAACACCGGGTTGAGGACGCGGTCGGAGGCGTGGCCCTCGGCCTGGTTCGTGCTCGATCCGTCGAAGCCCCAGATCGGCAGCGCGTCCCCGTCGCCGAGGATCCTCGTCTTGGAGCGAAGCTTCGCCGTCGGCTCGGTGCCGTCGATCCAGATGTACTCAGCCTTGTAGCTCACGGGCCCCATCCTCAGACTCTGCGGGTGCTGCTGGTCGCTGCTTCATCGCTGCGGTGATGACCGCAGCGTGCCCGCCCGCGATTTCCCTTCCGTTGCCCGTGTGTGAACCCCGTGTTACCGAGGTTTACCCCGCAGGTCGGCCGGGTTGTGCGGGTGGGTGGCGGCGCCCCCGCCGACGTGGGGCAGACTGGTCGGGTGAGCATTTTGTCTGATGTGAACCCTGCCGGAGACCCCGCCGAGGGCCCCGCCGAACGTGCCGCCGATCAGGCCCCCGCAGGCCGCCGACCCCGGGTCGGACTGCTGGGGACCGGTCCCTGGGCGCACCGTACCCATGCCCCCGCGCTCGCCGCGCATCCCGGATCCGAGTTCGCCGGAGTGTGGGGGCGGCGCCCGGAGGCCGCCGCCGAGCTGGCGCACGCGTACGGCGTGACGGTGTACGAAGACGCCGACGCGCTGTTCGCCGACTGTGACGTCGTCGCCTTCGCCCTGCCGCCGGACGTGCAGGCGCCGCTCGCCGTGCGCGCGGCCGCCGCCGGCTGCCACCTGCTGCTCGACAAGCCCGTCGCGACGACCCTCCGGGACGCCCGGGCCGTCGCGGACGCGGTACGCCTCCACGAGGTCGCCTCCGTCGTCTTCCTCACCCTGCGCTTCGCCGAGCCCACCGCCGGCTGGGTCGGGGAACAGGCCGCCCGCCCGGGCTGGTTCACCGCCGCCGCCCACTGGCTCGGCGCCGTCTTCCCGCCCGACGGAACGCCCAGCGCGTACGCCGACTCGCCCTGGCGCAAGTCCAAGGGCGGGCTGTGGGACGTCGGCCCGCACGCCCTGTCCGTGCTGATCCCGATCCTGGGCGACGTCACCGCCGTCAGCGCCACCCGCGGCCCCTCCGACGTGGTCCAGCTGGCCCTGCGGCACACCTCCGGCGCGGCCAGCACCGCCGTGCTCAGCCTGGGCGCGCCGCAGGCCGCCGCCGGGGTGGGGCTGCAACTGCGCGGCACCGAGGGCGTGTACGAACTGCCCGACTGGAGCGACGTGCCGGGCGCCTACGGGCGGGCCCTCGACGCGCTGCTCACCGCCGCCCGCACCGGTGTGCCGGACGCGCGCGGAGCGGAGTTCGGGGCCCGGCTGACGGAGATCCTCGCCGAGGCGCAGGACCAGCTCCCGGCGGAGTGACGGCTGTCCGGCGGGCGCCCGGCACGGGCGTCCGCCGGGCTACTTGATCAGGGCGTTCGCCACGATGACGGCGAGGCCGATCGTGCCGTCCGCCAGGCCGATGAGCAGCGCGGAGCGGAGCCGGTAGCCGACCCGGACCGCCACGAAGGCGCCCCAGCCGAACAGCAGCGCCGTGTTCAGGCCGAGCCCGACGGCCGTCACCCCGTACGACTCCCAGTCGGCGAGGCCCGCGCAGACCAGCAGCAGGATGGTGGGGAGGGTGGCCACGACCATCGGCCACTCGTGCCACAGCGCCAGCGCGAGCAGGTGCCACCGGTGGCCGGGGCCGCCTTCCCGGTGGGTGGCCATGTGGTGGGCGTAGCCGTGTGCGGCGCCGGCGGTGACGGCGGTCACCAGGACCCAGCTGGCGTCGTAGAACGGCGTGTACTCCCCGCCCTTCTGGTCCAGCGCCGCGAGCAGGCCGCTGGCCAGGACCGTTCCGTAGACCCCGCCGAACATCCAGTCGGCGCCGCGCCGCGGTGGCGGGAGCGGAGTCCCGCCGGGCAGGGTCTGCGGGTGCTGATGCTCGTTCACTCCGGATCCTTTGGTGCGTTATGGGGTGGTTTGATGATGCGATCACCCTAGAGGGATCCGGTGTGAGGGCGCTGTCAGTGCGGGCCGCCCGCCGTCCCGGCCGGTACGTCGGCCGGTTGGTCGGCCGGTTGGTCGGCCAGTACGTCGGCGAGTGCCGTCAGCGCCCGCGCGAAGGCCGCGTCCGGCGGGGCCGCGTAGCCGACCACCAGGCCCTCGCGGGCCGGGGCCCGATCCGCCGGGTGCCGGTAGGAGGAGAGGCCGTCCAGCGCCAGGCCCGCCGCGCGGGCCGCCGCCAGGGCCGGGGCCTCGCCGCCCGCAGGGAGCTCCACCACGGCGTGCAGCCCCGCCGAGATGCCCGTCACCCGGGCCCGCGGGACCCGGTCCGCCAGGACGGAGACGAGCCGGTCGCGCCGGTCCCGGTAGTGCCCGCGCATCCGGCGGACGTGGCGGTCGTACGCACCGCACTCGATGAAGTCGGCCAGCGCCAGCTGGTCCAGCGCGCTCGCCCAGGACTCCCGCAGGCCCTTCGCGGCCAGCACCCGCTCGACCAGGTGGTCCGGCAGGACCAGCCAGCCGAGGCGGAGCGCGGGGGAGAGGCTCTTGCTGAGCGAGCCCGCGTACACCACGTGCCCGGGAGCCAGCCCCTGGACGGCGCCGACCGGTTTGCGGTCGTAGCGGAACTCCCCGTCGTAGTCGTCCTCCACGATCAGCCCGCCGGTGCGCCGCGCCCACTCCACCGCCGCCGCGCGCCGGGCGGGCAGCAGCCGGCCGCCGGTCGGGAACTGGTGCGCCGGGGTGAGCAGCGCCGTACGGGCCCGGTCCGGGAGTTCGGCGGTCCGCGCCCCGTCCGCGTCGACCGGGACGGGGTGCGGGCGGACCCCGGCGGCTTCGAGGATGCCGTGGTGGACGGGGAGCCCGTACGCCTCCACGCCCCAGTCCCGGGGCCGTACGGCGGCGAGGAGCCGCAGCCCGTTCGCGAAGCCGGAGCAGACCACGACGTTCTCGGGGCCGGTCCGCACGCCCCGCGCCCGGGACAGGTACGCGGCCAGCGCGCGCCGCAGTTCCGGGCGCCCCCGCGGGTCGCCAGGGCCGAAAGCCTCGGTCGGGGCCCCGGCCAGGGCCCGGCGGGCACTCGCGGCCCAGGGGCCCCGGGGGAAGGACGCGGGGTCGGGCTTGCCCTGGAGCAGGTCGTGGAGCGGCGGCCCGGGCGCGGGCCCGGCCGGGGCGGCCCGTACCGCGGCGGGCGCCGCGCCCTCGGCGACCCGCGTGCCGGAGCCCTGGCGGGCGGTGAACCAGCCCTCGGCGACCAGCTCCGCGTAGGCGTCGGCGACGGCGTTGCGGGCGAGCCCCAGGTCGGCGGCGAGGGTCCGGTAGGGCGGCAGCGGCGTCCCGCCGGCCAGCCGTCCGCTGCGCACGGCGTCGCGCAGCGCCCGGGCGAGCGCGGTCCGCCGGGCGCCCCCGGCGGGGAGCTCCAGGTGCAGGTCGGCGCCGGAGGCGGGGCGCTCGGCGGCGGGTTCCGGGTGCCGCCGCCCGGAGTCGGCGCGGGCGGCGGTCACGCGCCGGGCTCCGGGCGGAACGCGGCGGGAGCGGCCGTCAGGAAGCGGCGTACGGCGTCTCGTTCGGCGGGGCCGGAGGGGCCCGGCCCGGCGAGCGCCGCGTCGATCCGCGGCCCGGAGGACTCCCAGCCCGGCCGGACCGCCCCGGGAGACACGCGGAGCAGGTCGAGGTGCTCGCCCTCACCGAGGACGCCTTCCACGGCCTCGGGCCGGGCGACGTCGTC
>NZ_JBEOXU010000245.1:0-5857 GCF_040296725.1 Streptomyces sp. NPDC002044 | reverse complement strand
CACGAAGGTGACGGTGCCGGCGCCGAAGTCGGCGGTCAGGAGCGTGCCCGGGGGCGTCGCCGCGGCGGCCGGCAGCGGGGCGGACGCGGACGGCGCCGGGGCGGCGGGGGCCGGGGCGCTGAGGGCCGGGGCGGAGGTGCCGGGGGCGGCCTCCCCCGGCCCGGCGCAGGCACCGAGCAGCAGGACGGCGGCGAGCGCCGCGAGTCCCGTACGGGAGTCTCGTGCGCGGGGGTTCACCGGCCGGTCCCCCGCTCCTCCTCCGCCGCCCGCACCAGGCGGGCCATGCCGTCGAAGCCGCGGCGCACGGCGTGCTCGTACGGGGTGGTGCCGTCGTGGTCGGCGAGCGCGGGGTCGGCGCCCGCCGCGAGCAGCACCGCGACGATCTCCTCGTGGCGCCGACCGCCGTCGCCGAGGATCACGGCCTCCAGCAGGGCGGTCCAGCCGAGCCGGTTGACGTGGTCGACGTCGATGCCGGTCTCCTCCAGCACGGCGCGCACGTACGCGGTGTGTCCGCGCTCGGCGGCGGGGATGAGGGAGATCCCGCCGAACCGGTTGGGCTGCTTCAGGTCGGGGCCGGCCGGCAGCAGCAGGCGCATCATGCGGACGCTGCCGGTGACCCCGGTGACCAGCCAGGGGCTGTCGGCGCGGGAGTCCGGGGCGTTGGGATCGGCCCCGGCCGCGAGGAGCAGGGCGGCCGCGTCCGTGTGGTCTCCGAGCGCGGCGAGCAGCAGGGGGGTGCGCAACTGGTCGTCGCGGGCCTCGACGTCGGCGCCCGCGGCGAGCGCCGCGGCGACCGCGTCGGGGTCGCCGCGCCGGGCGGCGTCGAGGAGCGGTCGGTCGTGCGGGTTCATGGGGTTCCTCTCGGCTCCGGGGCGGGAGGGCCGCCTGCGCCCTTCCTCTCCCCCGGTCCATGGTGGTCCCGCGGCGGGCGCCGGGCGGTCCGCCCGGTGGCCGGAGCCCGGGAGCGGACCGGACGACCCCGGGGTCGTCCGATCGGCCGATGCGCGCGGCCGCCCGGGCGTCCTGTCAGGCGCCGGCCCGGCCCGCGGTGGCCGGCGGGCTCAGGCCTCGTACTCGGTGAGGTCGATCCCGTGGACCTGCAGCAGGTGGCCGTACGCCGGGTGGGTGGTGTCGCGTTCGGCCACCATGCCGAGCTTGCGGATGACGTTCTCGGACTCGTCGTTGCCGGCCCGGTTGATGGCCACGACCCGGTCCAGTCCACGGTCCTGGAGGGCGAACTCCAGGGTGGCGTGGGCGGCCTCGGAGGCGTAGCCCTGGCCCCAGTACTGGCGGCCGAGGCGCCAGGTGATCTCGACGGCGGGCATGACCTCGGGCAGGTACTCCGGCAGCGAGAGGCCGACGACGCCGATCAGCTCGCCGGAACCGAGCAGCTCCACGGCGAACAGGCCGAAGCCCTCCTCGTCCCACTCCTCCTCCATCCGCTCGAGGTCCTCGGCGGTCTGGTCCAGATCGAGGACCGAGCCGTCGCCGATCCACCGCATCACCTCCGCGTCCCCGTTGATCTCGGAAAGGGGGATGAGGTCGTCGTCGTGCCAGCGGCGCAGGATGAGGCGGGGGGTGAGGATCTCGGTCATGCGGCCCATCCTGCCGAACGCCGCTGCGCAGCGGTAATCGGGTCCGTCATTGCGGCCGTGTTGCAGGTTCGTGGCCATCGTGGCGAGAAGGTTCCCGCAGGTGGGGGCGGGCTTCTACGGTCCGTCGGGAATCGCGACCAAGGAGTGTCCCGCCATGCCCCTCGACCTGTCGGACGAGAGCCAGTACGACCGTGCCCGCCTGCGGCAGTGGGCGCGCGGACGCGCCCGCTCCGCCGGGGTGGACCGCCGCGACCTGCTCAGGCTGTTCGCGGCGGGGGCCGCCGCGGGCTCCCTGGGCCTGGGCGCGGCCGGCAGCGCCGAAGCCGCCGCGCAGGGAGCCGCCGCGGCCCCCGGCCCCGGGACCGCCGCCGCGGTCGCGCCGCCGGGCATCGTCAAGCCGCTGCCACCGGAGCTGTTCACCGTGCGGGGAACCAACGCGGAGACGAACTTCGCCTCGCTGCGCGGTACCGGGCCGCTGACTCCGGTCGACCGGTTCTTCGTACGGAACCACACCTCGACTCCGCGGATCGAGGCGTCCGGCTGGCGGCTGAACGTGTGGGGCGACGCGCTGGCCGGCGGCCCGGTGGAGTTCTCGTACGACCGGCTGCGGTCCCTGCCGGCGGTCGAGCGGACGCTGTTCGTGGAGTGCGCGGGCAACGGGCGGAGCTTCTACAGCAGCCAGCAGGGCCAGCAGGTGACGGGCACGGCCTGGACCCTCGGCGCGATCGGCGTGGCCCGCTGGCGCGGCGCCCGGCTCTCCGACGTGCTGCGGCGGGCGGGCGTGACCCGCGCGGCCGTCGACGTGCTGCCGCGGGGGCTGGACGACGAGGTGGTCACGAACGGGGTGAACCTGGGGCGGGTGCGGCGTCCGCTGCCGGTGTCGAAGGCCCTGGACGACGTGATCCTGGCGTACGAGATGAACGGCGAGCCGCTGCCGCCCGACCACGGCGGACCGGTCCGGGTGATCGTTCCGAGCTGGATCGGGATCTCCTCGGTCAAGTGGGTCGGCGACATCGAGGTGAGCGCCGAGCCGCTGTACACGCCGTGGAACACGGACCTGTACCGGTTCTTCGGGCCCGGTCAGCCCCCGCAGGGCAGTGCCCCGCTGACCCGGCAGACCCTCAAGAGCGCCTTCGAGCTGGAGGCGGGAGCGACGCTCCCCGTGCACCGTACGCGGCTGCTGACCGGCCGTTCCTGGTCGGGCGCGGCGCCGGTGCACCGGGTGGAGGTCAGCACCGACGGGGGCGCGCGCTGGCAGCGGGCCCGGCTCCACGACGCGCCGCGCCGGGGCGGGTGGGTGCGCTGGTCGCTGCCGTGGACCCCGCGGGCCACGGGTCCGGCCGCGCTGCTGGCGCGGGCCACGGACGCCACGGGGCGGACACAGCCGGCGACGGCGGTCCACAACACGCAGGGCTACCTGTTCGACGCGGTCGTGCGCCACCCGGTGACGGTGGTCTGAGCGGCTGCGCGCCCCGGACGAGGACTCGACCGGTTCAGGAGCCGGCGCCGCCCGCCCGGTCACGCCCCGTCCCGTGTGCCGCCCGGCTGCCGGGGCGCCGCGCTCACCGGTGGTGACGGGGCGGTGGCCGCGGTCGACCGTGACGACCGTCCGGAATGGGACCAGAATGAGTCCGGGGCCCCTGAGGGACGGAGCGAGCGGTGAGGCTGTCTACGAGGGAGGTCTTCGGGGCTCCGTGCTGGGTGAGCCTGATGGCCCGCGACCTCGGCACGTCCCAGCGCTTCTACGGCGCCGTCGCCGGCTGGACCTACCGGCACGCCCGGCTCGGCGCCGCCTTCTCGGTCGCCGAGCTGGACGGGGTGCCGGTGGCGGGCATCGGCGCGCTCGCCGCGGACCTGGGGGTCGCGGTGGCGTGGACCCCGTACTTCGCGGTGGACGACGCCGATGTCGCCGTGGACCGCATCCGCGAGCGGACCGGCACCATCGCGGTCGGCCCGGTCTCCTTCGAGTCCGGCGGCCGGGCCGCCCTGGTCGCCGACCCGGAGGGGGCGGTCTTCGGGATCTGGGAGGGCACCGTCTCCTCCGACTGGCGCGTGGGCCGGGGGCCGGCCCCGGCCTGGCTGGAGCTGCGTACGCGCGACGCGTTCGACGCGGCGATGTTCTACGGCACGGTGCTGGAGTGGGCCACCGGCCGCGCCGGCTGCTGCGAGGTCTCCTACGAGGACGATCAGGTGGTCCTGCGGCAGGCCGGCGAGCCGGTGGCCCGGCTGGGCAGCGGCCCGGTCGAGAGGGCCGCCTACACCCCCCACACCCGGCCCCGCTGGCACGTGCACTTCCGCGTCCCCCGGCTCCGGCCGGCGGTCGAGGCGGCCGTGGCGCTGGGCGGCCGCACGGTCTCCGAGGTCACCTCCAACGCCTCGGAGCGGTGGGTCGCGCTGCGTGACCCGGACGGCGCCCTGTTCACCCTCACCACCACTCCGGCCACGAACCCGGCACGGGAGCATCACGCTCGGTGACGGTTCGAGATGCGCGCGGACGGCCGTGCTGATTCTCTGATTGCGCCCGCTCTCCCCACGGTTCCAAGGAGCGATCATGAGCGATGCAGGCGAATCCCACGGACGGTCCGGGCAGTTGCGGGCCAAGGCACAGGAGCTGAACGCGGCGGCCGAGCGGTCCACCGACGCCGACGAGCGGCAGCGGCTGCGCGACAAGGCCCGCCGCCTCCAGGAGCAGAGCGAGCAGGAGCGCCGGATCGACGACCGCGGCATGGACCCGATGTAGGGCGGCATTGCGCATCCTGGACCCCGGGCGCATGGAGCAATCGCGTCCGGGTACCCGCGTGCTCGAAGCGTCCGGCAGGCGGCCCCGCTGTTGGAGGCCGCGGACGCACCGGCCACGAGGGAAGGATTCACGATGTCGCACGTCGAGGAGCACGTCGAGGTGAACGTCCCCCTGCGGACGGCCTACAACCAGTGGACGCAGTTCGAGGAGTTCCCCGCCTTCATGGAGGGCGTGGAGCGGATCGAGCAGCGCGGCGAGGCGCTCACGCACTGGGTGACGAACGTGAACGGCGTGGAGCGGGAGTTCGACGCGCGGATCACCGAGCAGCTCCCGGACCGGCGCATCGCGTGGATGACCGTGGACGGCGAGGCCCGCCAGGCCGGACTCGTCACCTTCGAGCCGGTGGACGCCACCACCACGCGGATCGACCTGCACATGAACTGGGTCCCCGAGGGTCTCGCGGAGAACGCCGCCGACAAGCTCGGCTTCGTCCAGCGGCAGGTCGCCGGCGACCTCAAGCGCTTCAAGGTGTTCATCGAGACGCGAGGCGTCGAAACCGGCGCCTGGCGCGGCGAGGTCTGAGCGCCATGAGGGGTGGAGTGGCGAGAGAAGGCGTCCGGACCGCGTCCCGGGGCGGTACGGGCCGGAAGATCGCGGCCCGGGGCGGGCTCATCGCGCGCGGAGTGCTGTACGTACTCGTCGGCGTCCTTGCCGTCCGCATCGCGTTCGGTGAGGGCGGCCAGGAGGCGGACCGCCAGGGCGCGTTGCAGGAACTCGCGGCGAAGCCGTTCGGCGGTTTCCTCGTGTGGGCCGTCGGTATCGGGCTCGTCTGCATGATGCTGTGGCGGCTGTCGGAGGCGGTGTTCGGCGCGGCCGGCCCCGACGGCGGCAAGACCTCCAAGCGGCTGGCGTCCGCCGCGCGGGCCGTGTTCTACGGGGTCATCGCGTTCTCGGTGCTGTCGTTCGCGGCCGGCTCCGGGGGCGAGTCCGGCGACCAGCAGTCGCGGGACATGACGTCGAAGGCGATGGAACTGCCCGGCGGTCCCTGGTGGGTGGGCGCGGTCGGTCTGGGGATCGGCGTCGCGGGTGTCGTGATCGCCGTTCAGGCGGCACGGCGCACCTTCCGCAAGCACCTCGAGATGACCGGGGTGTCCCCGGGGGTCCGCAAGGCGGTCGACGTCCTCGGCGTCCTGGGCGGGGTGGCCCGCGGCATCGTCTTCGCCGCGGCCGGCGGTTTCGTCGTGTACGCGGCGGTGCGTTTCGACCCCGCGGAGGCGAAGGGCATGGACGACACCCTGCGTGCGCTGACCCAGACGCCGGCGGGCCCGTGGCTGCTCGTGGCGGTCGCCGTGGGGCTCGTGCTGTTCGGCGTGTTCTCCTGGGCGATGGCGCGCTGGCGCCGCGTCTGAGGACCGCGCGTCCGACCGGGTGCGAAGGCCGCTGCCGGGGGCCGGCGGGGGGGGGGCCGGGGCCGGCGGCAGTGGGGACCGGGGGGGGGGATTGGAGACGGATGAAAAACCCA